>NZ_JAUSCG010000044.1 GCF_030651615.1 Methanocalculus sp. | reverse complement strand
ATGAGGGAGTATACCTTCTGCATGCTGTCTTCTGCGTCACAGCAGATGACATGTTTCGTCATTGAATCTTCTGTCAGTCCGTTGATCTCATGGCGTGAGACCAGAATAGGAAAGAGATCACGGAGCAGTATTGCTCCAATGAACTTTCCATCATCTCTAATGACTGCGGTGCTATCCACTCCGGCCTTAAGGATGGCTTTTGCCACCTCTTCAAGAGTGGTCTCCATGGTAACGGCGGCCGCCTCACGGATAAACCCTGAGATGGTCACGTTTGATCGGGTATCGGTGACTTTAAGGACATCTGTGATGTCTATCATCCCGGCAAGGTGCTGCTTTTCATCGGTGATGTAGATTTCACGATAAACATCATCACGGAGTACCTGCCGTGCCCGGGTAACATACTCATCTTTATGGAGAGATACAACATCGATCATCAGATCGCGAGCGAGTTTCATGTGATTGACTCCTCATCCCGGCAGACCGGGCAGAGATTCTGGGTATCGATCTCGATGAGATCATCTGACATGCTGCCGCATCGGTCACAAATTCCGGCATGGTAGCTTTCCATCCGGTTGATCACGATCAGGTCACTCATAATCTCGTTGATCTCATTTGCCACACCAAGAATATCCCGGACTGTGATCATTCCGATCACTCTCTGCTCTGAATCCACTACAGGAAGCCGCCTGACCCGGTTCTTCACCATCATCCTGGCGGCATCCGCAATAACGGCATCTGCATCGATTGTGATAAGCGGTGTGCTCATCACATCCTTTACCAGTACTTCGCCGGGCTTTTTGTCTTTTGCCATTACTTTGCAGTTGAAGTCCTCTTCTGTTACAATGCCGATGGGCAGGTTGTTCTGGAGCACGATGCAGCTCCCGACCTCGTCATGACACATCGCTCTTGCTGCTTCGGCTGTTGTTGCATGTGCGTCAATTGTGGTCGGATGGAGTTTCATCACCTCCCGCACCGGGACGCGTGTTTCGAAGTCCATGTTGTCACTTTGTTTCATTGTATCTTCACCTCCTTCATTCGTTCTTAGCTGGTAACACATCTACTATGCCATGCCCATATTAAAATGATTCGTCAGGCAGAGAACTCGATTTTCTCTATAAAAAGGTATACTTCATGCAAAATAGAGATAATAAAGGGGTAGTATTATTAGTATTAGCGAAAAGAGTACTGTTACTATCGCGGATAGAGTTATCATGCATTAAGGGGATGTCAGATGAGTATGTTCGGTCGGGCAAAACAGAGGCTAAGTAAATTTTTTCAGATGTTGTTTCGAAGACAGCGATCCCGGATCGGAATTTATGGGCCACCGAATGCAGGGAAGACCACCCTTGCAAACCGTATAGTTCGGGACTGCTCCGGTGATGCAATAGGGCCTGTCTCCGAGATACCACATGAGACACGCAGGGCACGGCGGAGGGAAGATGTGGTGATCACCGGGGCAAATGGAAACACGCTCGTTCTTGATATTGTAGATACGCCCGGTGTGACGACGAAGATCGATTACCATGAGTTTCTTGAGTATGGTCTTGAGCAGGATGAAGCAATATCACGGGCACGTGAAGCAACCGAAGGTGTTGCCGAGGCGATGCACTGGCTCAGGGAAGATATTCATGGCGTCATTTATGTGATGGACAGCACACTTGATCCGTTTATGCAGGTGAATATCATGATGGTCGGGATCATTGAGAGCCGGAATCTTCCGGTGGTCATCGTTGCCAATAAGACCGATCTCCCGGATGCTGCACCCTCGCGTATCAAGAGCGCGTTTCCACAGCATCCGGTCATCTCCGTATCCGGTCTTGAAGGGACGAATATGACTGAGCTCTATGATCTGATGACAGAGCATTTCGGGTGATTCGGATGATACAGGGAGTACAGATTGAACTTATATCTGCAGACCGGTTATCAAACCTCACCTCAATGGAGAAGATTCGGACGATCCTTGACTCTGTCATGCTAGGTAATATTGTGGTTCTGGAGCGTGGTCTGACTCCGGATGAGCAGAGCAAGCTCGTCGAGGTGACGATGATGGAGATCCGTCCGGGTGGATTTTCAGGGATTGAGATGGAGACATATCCTGGTAAAGAGGCTGAATCAGGCGGTATATTTTCAAGGATCTTCGGTGGGAAGAGACCTCAGGGAAGAATGACGGTGATCGGCCCTGCCGGGCAGCTGAAGATGCTGAAGATAGAACGGGATCGGCTGGTTGCCTGGGCATCCCTCACAGGCAGGTAACACTCTATGCCTCACAAATGCACCCAGTGCGGCCGTGAGTTTCGGGATGGCTCAACCGAGATCCTCAGGGGCTGTCCAAGCTGTGATGGAAAGAAGTTCCTCTATGTCAGCGAGAGGGTGAGGCATAAGGATGTCCTTGAGGATAAGACCATCCAGGAGATCGCTCTTGAGACGAATGAACCGGTCCTTGAAGTGAAGACTCCCGAGAAGAAACATGCCGATATCTATGATCGGGTTGAGAGTGTTCGGATCGTTGGTCCCGGCAGTTATGAGTTGAACATCGAAAAACTTGCGAAAAGCGATGAACGGGTTATCGGTGTTGGAAAAGATGGAAGTTATGTTGTTGATCTCATCTCGATGTCAAAGAAAAAGGACCGGAAAACCAAACGCTAAATCCTCTATAAGTCCTCTATTTTTCATTTAAAGCTCATATAATCACTATCTGCCCTTTGCTACATACCTTTTAAATAATAGAACTCCCTATTGGATATTGATATTTTACAATAGTAGAGATCCCTCGCCTGCGGGTGCATTCTTCTTTGTATGCCCTTTTCCGGAGTGGATCGTTTCGATACATGTGCCTTTTACCTGGTACACATTGTCACGGAGGTGAATTGTATGAAAACACGCTATATTAGATCTGTTGCTCACATACCACAACTCTCAAAGGATGAACGGGAAGAGATCAGTGAGGTTGAGAAGTGGTTCTCATTCACTGCGACCGAATATTATCTGACTCTCATCGACTGGTCAGATCCATTTGATCCGATCCGCAGGCTCATCATCCCTGATCCTGGTGAGATCGAGATGGATGAAGGGGATCTGGATCCATCGGGTGAGTCGACCTATACTGTTGCACCCGGTCTTCAGCATAAGTATGCACGAACAGGTCTTCTGCTGGTCTCGGATCGCTGCGGGGGTCTCTGCCGGTACTGCTTCAGGAAACGTCTCTTTGTTGCAGGATCTGAAGAGGTCTTCCCTGATGTGACTGCCGGAATTGCCTATGTCAGAAAACACCCGGAGGTGACCAATGTCCTCCTCTCGGGTGGTGATCCCCTTATGCTCCCAACAGAAACCCTCAGGCGTATTATAACTGATATCAGGACCATCGATCATGTTCGTATCATCCGCATCGGGAGCAAGATGCCTGCGTACAATCCGATGAGGATCTCAGAGGATCAGGGACTTCTCAATCTTCTGAGGGAATACAGCCTCCCTGACAGGAGGATCTATGTGATGAGCCAGTTCACCCATCCGCGTGAGATCACACCCCAGGCTGAAGAGGCGATCACCGCTCTCCTTTCCGCCGGGGTGATGATACTGAATCAGACACCGATTCTTCGGGGTATAAATGATTCAGGTGAAGTGCTGGCCGAACTCTTCAGAAAACTGTCATTCATCGGAGTGTCTCCTTATTATGTCTTCCAGTGCCGCCCGACACATGGAAATCACATCTATTCAGTACCGCTCGAGGAGAGTTACCGGATATTCGAAGAGGCACGATCCATGGTGTCGGGGATCGCAAAACGTGCACGGTTTGTGATGTCCCATGCGACCGGAAAGATCGAGATAGTCGCCTGTACCGGCGAGTATGTTGTGATGAAGTATCATCAGGCGGCAGATCCCGAAGAGATGGGGAAGGTCATCGTCTGCCGGAGAAACCCCTCTGCATACTGGTTTGACGACTATGTCACATTCATAGATGAATGCAATCTCTCTGCTGTTCATGACGGCCGTTCCACTCAGCCAATCCGTGAGGCGCCGGGGGCAGACACCCTCTCAGAATGAGGTGGTGTCCCCTCCCTTTCCGATACTCTTAATGTCTCATCTGTTCTAGTAGTACGTCGCACATAATGTGCTGGCTGAGGTAAGTCCGACGTGCCCGATGGCACTGCCCATAATGGGGGCTTGGGATTACGACGAGTCAGTTTCGGCTCTTTTCGTGACTTACGGTGAACGGTAACCACCGAACACTCCTGCACCACAAGCGCAGGCAGCTATCAATTACAGAGGTACACATGGCACGAATGCATGCACGACGGAGAGGATCGTCCGGTTCTGTTCGTCCTCACAGGAAGGATGTTCCGGAATGGTCCAATACCGATCTCGCTGAGATCGAGAAGTTAGTCGTCGGAATGAAGAAGGAAGGTCTCTCCTCTTCTCTCATTGGGATGACCCTCCGGGACAAGTATGGCGTCCCCGACATCAAACTTGTGACCGGAAAGCGACTTGGTGCAATCTTTGAGGAGAACGATCTGGTCTCCGAGATCCCAGAAGATCTCAGAAACCTGATGCAGAAAGCTCTTGGAATGCGCAAACACCTTGCGGAGAACAAGAAGGATATCCACAACAAGCGCCAGCTCCAGCTGACCGAGTCAAAGGTCCGCCGCCTGGTCAGGTATTACACTAAGTCTGGAAAGCTCCCGAAAGGGTGGACATACAAACCGGAGACTGCAGAGATTCTCCTGTCACGATAGATTATGCCACTCTCGCCGTCAGCAGAACTACTTGCACAACATCTGCAATCCACAGGCTTTGTGGAGGTCTATGCCCACCACGATACCGATGGGATTGCAGCGGCATCTATTCTCTGTACGGCACTATCCAGATGTCATGTTCCGTTTCATCTTCATATACGTCCAACAATAACAACCGATATGATCCCAATTGATCGGCCCGTTCTCCTCTGTGATTTCGGTTCATCTCTTTCGGATCTTCCGGGATCTACCATGGTTGTTGATCACCACATCCCCTCTTTTACAGGTGAGTTCCACGTTAACCCAAGGCTTCATGGAGTTGACGGGGATCGTGAACTCTCTGCATCGGGGGCTGCGTATCTTGTTGCCCAGCATCTGGGTGATAATCGTGACCTTGCGGGTCTTGCACTCCTTGGGGTAATCGGAGATCGACAGGAGTTCTCCGGGCTGAACCGGGAGATCCTGCATGATGGGATCGCAAACGGGATCATCTCAAGTAAGCATGGTTTCAGGCTTGCGGGTCGGCAGCTCTTTGAACGCCTTCTCCTCTCTACTGATCCCTATCTCCCTGCAATCACCGGCAATGATCCGGTCTGCAGGGTGTTATCCGAGACAGTCGATCCCGGAGTACCCCTTGAAGATGATTCTCTCTTCCTCTCACGTCTTATCCTTGAAGTTGGTGAGGAGGCATCAGAGTATGCGCTCCTCCGCATCTTCGGAGAAGTGTATGATCTGGAACGGGAGGTGATCCCACAGGCCCCTGCCCTTTCAGCAGTTGTTGATGCCTGTGGAAAGTCAGGCCGGGGTGGTCTGGCAGCATCCCTCTGCCTTGGAGATCCTGCGGGTCTTTCGGAGGCATGGGATGTCTTCTCTGCATTCCGGCAGAGGATTATTCAGGGCTTACGATCAGTCGTTCAGATTGAACCGGGCTGGTATCGGCTGGATGATCCAGGAGTTGTATCCGATATTGCAGATCTCCTCTCCCAGGACTTTGTCCAGACCTCTCCGGTCTTTGTCATTGCAGGTGAAGGCGAGGTTTGCCGGGTTTCAGCGAGATCACCGCCCGGCATCGATCTGAACCTTGATACTGTCGTCAGAACGGCGGCATCTTCGGTTGGTGGAAGTGGCGGTGGCCATCTCTCAAGAGCTGGTGCGACGATACCGCATGGGAAAGATGATCTCTTCAGGCAGGCGGTTATGGAGGCGATTTAGGTATGCTGATCGGCTCAGGCAGGATCAGATCCCGCCATTCATTACCCGACTGTGTTGCCGGGAGTCTTTCTCCTGACAATCTTCAGGGTATGGGGACAGTCGTCTCCGGGGAGTATGTCGAGATGGTGATCATCGACAAACCGATCCGATCGCTCACTGCATCGGTGGATGATTATCTGATGAACCTCTCAATTGCAGATGAGCTCTGTTGCGAGAGAATGAACGGAACAAAACTGGATGATGGCATGGATCTTCAGAATAATGGTAATTAGGTGATACGATGGCAAAAAAGAAGCAGATTGGACGAAGAGTCGAAGGGTGGAAGGCGAAGAGCTGGTTCAAAGTCTATACCCCCGAGTCCTTCGGTAAAGTGTATATTGGCGATGTAGTGTCAGCAGATACTGCTAACCTCCTCGGGCGTGTAATGAAGGTCTCCCTCGGTGAGATCACGCAGGACTACTCCAAACAGTACATTAAGATGCTGTTTCGGATCAACCATGTCGCAGGCGATGCAGCATACACCGAGTTCATCGGTCATGAAGTGACCCGGGACTATCTCCGCTCACACGTGAAGCGGCGGACATCGCGGATTGACACCACTCTGACGAAGAAAGTGCAGGGTGGCCGTGAAATTCAGGTGACGCTCACCTGCTTCACTCTGAATCGTGCGAAACTCTCACAGGTTCATGCAATCCGCGCAAAGATGGTTGAGGTTGTCAGCCGTCTTGCAACAGAGATGGACTATGATACCTTCGCGAAGGCTGCCGTAAACGGTGATATATCCCGCGACATCTTCAAAGAATCCAAGACCATCTTCCCGATCCGAAGGATCGATGTGATCAAAAGCGAAGCGGTCAGGACTGCTGCTGAGAAGGCTGCAGCCATCGCCGCATAATTTTTTTTCTTAATCAAGGGGCATACTGATAACATAGTGAGGTAAACTTCTATGCAGGATGACTGCGCAGAAGATACTCCTTATAGTGCTTGATGGGATAGCTGATCGCCCCTGTGATATACTCGATGGTAAGACTCCTCTTCAGGCGGCAGAGACTCCGGTCCTCGATCGTCTCGCGCGAGAAGGCATCTGTGGGATCATGGATACAATAGCTCCGGGTATCAGGCCGGGATCAGATACCGCACACCTGAGCCTCCTTGGATATCCTCCGGAGCGGTACTATACCGGCAGAGGGCCGCTAGAGGCTGAAGGGTGTGGAATCCGTATGGAACCGGGTATGATCGGGTTTCGTGCAAACTTTGCGAGCCTTGATAAGAACGGTTCCATCATCGACCGGAGAGCCGGACGAATCGCATCAACGGGGGTACTCTGTGATGCGATCCGTGAAGGTGTTGATCTCTCGAAATGCGGCGTGGATCTCTTCTTCGAACCTGGTGCCGGCCACCGTGCTGCCCTTGCATTTCGTGGCGAAGGTCTAGGTGCCACTGTCACCTCAAACGATCCGAAGCATGAACAGCTTCCGCCGCTTCCTATCCGGCCGATGACCGAGGCGGGATCTGATCTTCATACCGCAGAAGTGGCAAATGAATTCCTTCGCCAGTCTGCAGATATTCTGGCTGATCATCCTCTGAATAGACAAAGAGCCGAAGATGGTCTCCTGCCTGCCAATGTTGTTCTGATCCGTGGTGCCGGGGTGATGGGAAGGTTTGAGCCCTTTTCAGAGAAGTGGAAGATGACCGGAAGTGTGATCTCGGCTGCGGCACTCATCTCCGGTATCGGGTCTGCTGTTGGTCTTGAACGGGTGAATGTACCCGGCATTACCGGATCTGCCGACTCTGATCTTAACGCAAAGATCAGGGCTGTAGAAAGTGAACTTGAGCGGAAGGATTTTGTCCTTCTGAATATCAAAGGTGCAGATGAGTTTGGCCACGATGGAAAGGCGATCGGGAAGCGTGATTTCATCGAAGTGATTGATGCAGCTCTGACGCCCCTCCTCTCCCGGACCGACATGATAATTGCGATCTGCAGTGACCACACAACACCCTGTTCGGTGATGGATCATTCAGGAGACCCGGTTCCTATCATTATCCGTGGTCCTGGTGTTAGGGTTGACGCTGTCACTGCCTTTGATGAGATCTCCTCTGCCGCCGGGGGTCAGAACAGGATTCGTGGGGGAGATCTTATGCCCATCCTCGTTGATCTTATTAATAGATCAGAGAAATACGGAGCCTGAGGAGCGAAGTTATTATGGAAGAGATCACGCCTGAAGATCCGGCAATACTTAGAGGATGTATAGTACCGGACCGAACAGAGCTTCAGGAACGGATCTTAAAAGCGCCTGGAGATGTCATCGTCGGTGAACATTCACGGATCGAGTATGGTATCTCAGGGTACGACATCTTCATTGCCGAGTCATGTTATCTGAAAGGGGATGTGACAGCAGCAGGGGATCTCAGGATCGGTAATTTCTGTGAGATTGATGGTAACCTTGTCTGCGATGGTGATGCATATGTCGGGGAGGGTGTTGTTATCCGGGGCATGCTCTCTGTGATGGGGAATCTTGATATCGGTGATAATGTCACGATCGAGAAAGGGTTTGATGCACGCGGCGATATTGCGGTTCGAAACCCGATGCCTGTGATCCTCTACATCATACTCTATGTGATGACGATGCTCCGTCTCGACCATGAGGAGGAGATCGACCAGTTTATCGATGATCTCTGTGGAGCAGATGACCATCCCCTTGTCCTCCCTTCACATTCTCTCCTTGACGAGTCAAGGCTTGAGGTTGCGATGCCGATCCAGATCGGATCACACTGCAGGCTCCATGGCCTTATCAAAGGGCCAAAAGCAACAATAGGTTCTGATACGACTCTCTTTGGGAGTATACGGACAACAGATTCGGTCTTGGTCTCCTCAGGTGTGATGATTCATGGAAATGTCGAGGCGAAGAATGATCTTATCATTGAGGAGAATGTCCGTGTACTTGGAAATGTGGAGGGACGCCGGGTGACGATGGATGAGAATGCCACCGTCGAAGGTGTCATCAGGTCGGTTGGTGGGCTGACTATCCGGAGGAAGAAGAAATGAATGTTTCAGAGATATTTGAGGTGCCCACACTTTCGTTTGTTGAGCCGTCGTTTGGGTGCCTGTCGGGGACGGATCACCTCTTCGATCTTCTGGCACTGCCTGTTAAGAGAGATCATGCACGTCTTCTGGTTGATACTGAAGATGATCCGCTTGCTCTTGCACTCTCAGCTGACGGGTCGTCATGGTGGGCGACGACATGCCTGTATCGGCCCCTTACTGGTGAAGAGATCGACAGGTTTGATGAGATCGGCGGTGATCTCTATCAGATTGAACGACCCATCTGGGAACGGGCTGTTCGTCGATCGTTTGCAGCGGAGATCGAATCAACCGTACTCCCGGCCTTTGAAGATGTGCCTCCGGATCGGATCGGGAAACTTGAGTCTCTTATCCATGAAGTATGGGGTGGTTCTGGTTCCGGGCAGTGTATCGACTGCTGTTGCGGCTCCGGAATCGGTTCAGCAATCGTTTCAAAGATGGGGATGGACCCCCTCGCCTATGACAATGATGCCTCACTCATCGCCCGTGGTATCATCAATGGCAGACTCGACCCTGAAGGGACGATCTGTATCGATGGCAGAAATGCCGACGTATTCCTTCCATCCACAGGAAAAGGACTTGGGATCATGCTCGGTGAGATTCATTCATTTGAATCGGAACTCTGGGAGGAGCTCGTGATGGTTCTCTTTGATCTCTGTGACGAGGCATTGATAACGGTAGGAACAGAACCCGAATCTGCGCTTATCGCCGAGTGGGGGGCTTCATGTGGCCGGATGATTGAGGTCTTTGAGAACGAACGTGATCCGATCTATGA
>NZ_JAUSCG010000223.1 GCF_030651615.1 Methanocalculus sp. | reverse complement strand
GGTGAAGTCTCTTCGTCTCGTCACAGGAACCTATGACCTCCAGCTCATTGTCACCGGAAAGACGATGCAGGAGATAGCAGAGTTTGTATCCGGTCAGATCGCCTCACTCGAAAATATCCGGGAGACGGTGACACATATTGTAATGAAGACCTACAAGGAGCATGGCTGTGAGTTACAGAGAAGTGAAGGGGTTGAACGTCTCCCATACAGTTTCTGAAGAGAAACTCAATCTCCCGCTGAAGAGCTATGTCTCACAGCGTGCACAGACGATTCCCCCTTCAGGCATCCGGAAGTTCTTCGATCTCCTCCTTACGATGAACGATGTGATCTCACTTGGTGTGGGTGAACCTGACTTCAATACGCCATGGAACGTCGCTGTTGCAGGGATAGATTCTGTTGAGCGTGGAGCAACTGCCTATACCTCAAACAAGGGACTTCAGGAGCTTCGTGACCTCATCTCTTCAGATCTGATCTCCCGGTACGGAACAAGTTATGATCCAGAGAACGAGATCATCGTCACCGGCGGTGTATCCGAAGGGCTCGATCTTGCGGTCAGGACCGTTGTTGATCCGGGAGACGAGGTACTTGTTGCTGATCCCTGTTATGTCTCATATGCGCCCTGTGTCACACTTGCCGGAGGTATTCCTGTATCACTCCCCTGCCCGGCAGACGAGGAGTTCCGGGTGACGCCTGATGCACTGATGGAGCAGGTGACGAAGAAGACGAAACTCCTGATGATCAACTACCCGAATAATCCGACAGGTGGTGTTATGAGAAGGGAGGATATCATGGCAATCAGTGACATCATCGTCGATCATGATCTCCTCCTCTTATCTGATGAGATCTATGCCGAACTCACGTATGAAGGTCGCCATGTCTCACCCGCCTCACTGGATGACCTCTGGGAGCGGACGATCACCTTAAACGGGTTCTCGAAAGCCTATTCGATGACGGGATGGCGTGTCGGATACTTCTGTGCACCGCCGGAGATCACCGCAGCCGCCCTGAAGATTCATCAGTATGTGATGCTCTGCGCCCCGACGATGTCCCAATATGCTGCGGTAGAAGCATTAAAACGGGCAGAAGAGGCAAAAGACCGGATGGTTGCTGAGTTCAGGATGCGAAGAAATCTGTTTGTCTCCGGGTTAAACAGAATCGGTCTCCCATGTCACCTCCCAAAAGGCGCATTTTATGCATTCCCTTCAATTGAATCCACAGGCCTTTCAGATGAGGAGTTTGCTGAACGTCTCCTGCTCGAACACCAGGTCGCAGTTGCTCCGGGAAGTGCTTTTGGCCCATCAGGTGTAGGCCATGTCAGATGTGCATATGCCGTATCCCGTGAGGATCTCGAAGAGGCAACCCGGAGAATCGGCCTCTTCATTGATACGATTTAAAACGACATCTCATTTATATGAAAATGCATGGAAAAACCATCATTTTCATCTTGTATGCCTGTTGCCCTTGCTGGCATCATGAATGTTTTTTCAGAAGAACGAACGCCCGGATCATTCGTTTGAAACTACCTTCTGTTTATCAATGCAGAGATGAAGGATCGCAGGTATAATTGGATCAGAGATTCCATATACTCTCTATGCTCGCAGAGCAGGAGATCGTAGCCAGATTTTGTGAGGCAGGCCATCTTGTTGATCCGGCTGTTGTCTCCTACCTTAAGGAGCGGGGTGATCCCTCACTCATCTCAGGTATCCTGGCAGGTCTTCAGAAAGACTGCACCGTCGTCCTCCCCTGCCATCTCCCCTCACTCACCCCAAAACGCGATGGAATCCGGTTTACTGCTGACACCATCCTTGAAGTGATCGAAGGAATGGAGGGATCAGCCGGTCCTGTCCGGCAGATTGAAGATTATGTAGGGCTCTTTCGTAACCGATACGATATCCTCGGCGGTATCATAAAAAAACGGTCCGGCGCGATCCCTATTGAGGCGCTGACACACTCTTCACGGTTCCGTGACAGTGAAGTAACAGTTGTTGGTATCGTCATTGATCTGAAGACGACTGCAAAGGGTCATCGTATCCTTGAACTGGAAGATCCGACAGGAACAATCCCCATCCTCTTTAATAATGGCAGAGATGGATTTGCTGAAGCTGAGCGAATCGTGCCGGATGAGGTGATAGGAGTCAGAGGAAAACCGTCCCCTGATGGAAAGCTCTTCTATGCCGATCAACTCTTCCGACCCGATGTTCCGGTGCAGCATGCCCCCTACAGCCCAAAGAACTCCGGAAAGGTGGCGTTGATCTCTGATATTCATATAGGATCGGACACATTCCTTCAGGAGCCCTGGGACCGGTTCTGTGACTGGATCTCTTCAGAAGACGATATTACCTATCTTCTGGTCGCCGGGGATCTCGTTGATGGCATCGGCATCTATCCCGGCCAGGAGAAGGAGCTTACCATTCCAAATATCTATGAGCAGTATGACCGTCTGGGTGAGATGCTCTCAACACTTCCCTCCCGCCTCAGAATCGTACTTGCACCAGGGAACCATGATGTGGTAAGGGGTGCAGAGCCGCAGCCGGTTATCCCTGAAGAGTTCCGTTCCATGTACTCAAAAAACTGTATATTCGTGGAGAACCCGGCGGTTATCTCCATTCATGGCGCACGGGTGCTGATGTATCATGGCAGGAGCATCGATGATCTCATTGGCATGATCCCGGGTGCACGATACGAAGCTCCGGCAGAGATGATGGAAGCGATGCTGAAGCGGCGCCATCTTGCCCCTACCTATGGAAGAAGAACACCGGTACTTGCAATGGAGAAGGATCGTCTCCTTATCGATCCCGTCCCTGAGATTCTCCACACTGGTCATGTTCATATTACCGGGATCTCCAGGTACCGGGGAGTTCTTGCGGTGAATGCCGGAGCATGGCAATCCCAGACGGCATTCCAGAAGCAGATGAATATCAACCCGACTCCGGGGCAGGCAGTTATCGTTGACCTTGAGAGTATGGAGCCGAAGATCTGCGATTTTTATTCTTCATAATAAATGACCATCTGACACTTCTTTACCTTTTTATTTCATATCAACGTTCTTTCTGTGATGGAAATGAATGGGTACCTTAAAATATTATTATGTGCTATAGTTCTCCATATAATGAAGCTGTACCATCTGGTTCTTCTGTTTCTCATCATTATCATCGTATTCATCGTACAACCGGTTCCTCTTCCACTTCCAACCGGTGTCGACTCTGTGGCAGTCGGTGCATTAACCCTCTTCGGAGATGGTTTCCACTCAATGAATCAGACAGGTATCGCTTCTTCCTGTTACTCATATGCCCTTTCATTCAATGAAACTGATACGCAGATCCTGCATAAGAAAGGAGATGCTCTCTATAAAATGGGAGAATACGACGAGGCTGCGGAGATATTCCAGTCTGCCGCTGCACTCGATCCGACAAATCCTGTATTCCTGGTCGGTCAGGGCCGCGCTCTTCTGAAGGCGGGTGATACCGCCGGAGCTGAAGCCTCCTTCAATAAAGCCCTGGAAGTATCTCCGGAGGATCCTGCTGCTCTCCATACACGGGCAGTCTCCCTCCTGTCACAGGGGAGATACACTGAAGCGATCCGTGATCTCGATCGTCTCGTCGAAGAGAATCCGGAGAGTGCACATGCGCGAATGTACCGGGGTGACGCATATCTCTTCATCACAACGAAGTACGAAGCGGAGATGAGGGAGATGAAAGGGTCAAAGGATATCATGGGTTCCGGCACCCGGTTATCGTCTGAAGCGTCAGGTGCGTACCAGAAAGCATCAATGGACTACATGAAGGCGATGGAGCTTGATCCGTTCCTGACACCCGTCATCACGGCGAAGATGATGGCACAATACCAGTCTCAGGCAGAGACCTTCGGGATGATCCTTCAGTCACTCTGATCATTATTTTTGCGCGCCATGGTGAAGTGTACCGAATAACGTTTCGTTGATAGACGTATCCCCCAATCAATTTCCATATGCTATTTATGCTCTTCGTACCTTCTTCTATGGAAGGCATTCCGAACATATGGAGGTACCTGAACTATGGATCTCATCTATTTAGCGCCTCTCTGCGCCCTTATCGGCCTTGCATTTGCAGGCTACTCTTTCCTTATGGTTAAGAAAGAGGGCACAGGGACAGAGGCGATGCAGAAGATCGCCGCCGCCATCCATCTCGGCGCCATGGTCTATCTGAACCGCCAGTACCGTGCGATTGCAATATTCGTCGTCGTTCTCGCGATCGTTTTAGCAGTTGGAATCTCTCCGCTCACCGCAGCATGTTTCGTCCTCGGTGCTATCCTCTCCGCAACAGCCGGATATATTGGTATGCACACGGCGACCGCAGCGAACGTGAGAACAACCAATGCAGCACGCCGTGGGATTGCAGAGGCTTTCCGTGTCTCGTTCTCAAGCGGCTCAGTGATGGGTATGGCCGTCGTCGGCCTTGGACTTCTTGGTCTCTCCATCGCCTATATCGCTCTCTCTTCAATGGGACTTGCGCAGGATGTTGTCCTCTCAACCGTGACCGGATTTGGTCTTGGCGCATCCTCAATTGCGCTCTTCGCCCGTGTCGGCGGAGGTATCTTTACCAAAGCTGCTGATGTCGGTGCTGACCTTGTCGGCAAAGTCGAAGCAGGCATCCCTGAGGATGACCCACGAAACCCGGCAGTCATTGCAGACAATGTCGGTGACAACGTCGGTGACGTTGCAGGTATGGGTGCTGACCTCTATGAAAGTTACGTCGGCTCCATCATCGCTGCGATGGTCCTTGGTATCACCGCAGTGAAGACCGAGATGTATATGGGTGTTGACCCGATGCAGCTTGTTCTCCTCCCGATGATGATTGCAGCTCTTGGTATCATCTCTGCAATCATCGGATCATTCTTCGTCAGAACGAACAAAACTGAGTCGAGTGCAATCCACATGGCCTTCAACAAAGGTCTGATCGTCTCGATCGTTCTCGTCGTGATTGCAACCTACTTCCTTGTCACGACGCTCATCGGACCACAGTATGTTGGCATATTCGTTGCTGCCATCGCCGGTCTCATCGCAGGTTTTGCAATCGGTCTCATCACCGAGTACTATACCTCGTATGATCGGGCACCAACACTCTCAATCGCCAAATCCTGTGAAACAGGAGCTGCGACAAACATAATCACCGGTTTTGCAAAGGGAATGGAATCGACCGTTCTTCCGGTGATCTTCATCTCTATTGCGATTGGAGTCTCCTATCACTTTGCCGGTCTCTATGGTATTGCAATTGCCGCAGTCGGTATGCTCTCGACACTCGGTATCTCCCTTGCTGTTGATGCATACGGACCGGTTGCAGATAATGCCGGTGGTATCGCTGAGATGTCGCACCAGGACCCACATGTCCGTGAGATCACCGATACCCTTGATGCTGTCGGAAACACCACTGCCGCGATAGGAAAGGGTTTTGCAATCGGATCAGCAGCGCTGACCGCACTTGCACTCTTCTCTGCATATACACTTGCAGTCGGTGTTAATGTCATTGATGCAACCAATCCGGTGGTCTTCATCGGTATGCTGATCGGTGCCATGCTGCCGTTCCTCTTCTGCGCACTCACCATGACCGCAGTTGGAAAGGCTGCATACGCAATTGTTATTGAGGTTCGCCGTCAGTTTAAGGAGATTAAAGGGCTTATGGAAGGTACAGCAGAGCCGGATTATACGTCCTGCATTGCCATATCCACAAACTCTGCTCTCCGTGAGATGATCGCACCCGGTGTCCTTGCCGTCGCTGCACCGCTCCTTGTCGGGTTATTACTCGGCCCGGAGGCGCTCGGCGGTCTCCTCGTCGGGTCACTCACCGCAGGTTTCCTCCTTGCAGTCACCATGGCAAACGCCGGTGGTGCATGGGACAACGCAAAGAAATACATCGAACAGGGCCACCTTGGTGGAAAGGGATCGCCCGCCCACAAGGCGGCAGTCGTCGGTGACACCGTCGGCGACCCATTCAAAGACACCTCAGGTCCTGCCATTAACATCCTGCTGAAGCTGATGTCGATGGTAGCACTCGTCTTTGCCCCACTCCTCCTCCTCGCATGAGGATGATGAACACTCTTTTTTTTGCCGGATCTCCGGTACACGGTTTTATCTTCTATTGATGAAGCCACCCGGCTCTCTTCGTTTATGAATACTCTTCTCTTATACTCCAACTCCGAGATACCAGGTTGCAATTGAGAAGTAGATCATCACCCCGATGATATCGGCACATGAGGTAACAAGCGGGGTGCTTGCCACTGCCGGATCCCTTTTCAGCTTCGTCAGGAGGAAGGGGAGCGTCATCCCGATGAGAGACCCTATGAAGACGATCAATACCATCGAGAGGCCGACGACGACTGCAACATCGATTCCGGCCCTGACAATGCCGAGGAGGATAACTGCAAAGGCCAGTGTCACACCAAGTCCGGCTGAGATGATCGTCTCCCGTCCGATGAGGTGAAGGAAGTCATGCATCCTGATATCCCCGGTTGCAAGTGACCTGACCATCAGCGTTGCAGACTGTGACCCGGCATTTCCTCCGCTGTCAATTAAGAGTGGAAGGAAGAATACAAGTGCGATGGTGGCTGCAATGGTATCTTCAAAATATGCGATGCCGGCCCCTGAGAAGATGTTCATCAGCACAAGCACCAGAAGCCAGGGGATTCGTTTGCGATAGAGGAGACCGACTGTTGCATCCCTGACATTCATCCCGATATCACGGACCGATCCGATCTTATGGAAATCCTCTGTCCCCTCCTCCTCAAAGAGATCCATCGCGTCGTCGAAGGTGATCGATCCGACAAGCCGATCCTCTCCGTCAAGGACTGCGATGGCAGGGAGATCATGTTCAGCAACAAGTTCCGCTGATCTGATACGGGGATCTGTTGTCCTGACAAAGATTCCGGGTTCGTCTGCCAGATCTCCGATTCTGACCTCTGTACGTGTCTTAAGGAGGCTTCCGAGACTGAGATGACCGCGGTAGACCCTCCCCGAACTGATGACATAGATGACACCCATCTCATCAGGCCGGAGCGGGCTTGCATGAAGATTCTGGAGGACCTCGCCGACGGTTGCATCTTCACGGACAGCCAGATAACGGGACGTCATGAAACGTCCGGCACTCCCGACGGGGTAGCCGAGGAGCGTGTTGACGGTTGCTGCATCGCCCGGTTCCATTCCGGCAAGAATCCGTTTTGCCATCTTCGCCGGAAGCTCTTCAAAGAGCCTGATCTGATCATCAGGATCAAGACCTTCGATCAGCCGGAGGGTCTCGGGATCTTCCATCAGACCGATCAGCCGTGCCTGGTGGTCCGGATCAAGTGACTCGAAGACATCAAGTGCCGTATCTTTGTCAAGAAGACGGAAGAATATCGTATAATCGGTATCTTCCATCTCAGAGAAGAGATCCCTGCACTCGCTCTTTGAGAGAGATTGCGCATACTGCTGGAGTCCCGTCCAGTCTCTCTCTCTGAGAAGTCTGGAAATATTGTCCCGGTGCAACTGATGATACCCCCTTTGATCAAGGTGTATGGTGGTATCTTTTATAAGTGAACTGGCACGTGTTCAAAAGAGGGGGGTAGTCAATGTTATAATTTGACGACCTTTTCAGCCTTCTTTATGTCAAGGCTCAGATCGAAGTTTTTAACGGAATGGGTGAGCCAGCCGGATGAGACGAGATCGATGTTACAACCGGCATATGATCCGGCATTATCAGGGGTGATACCCCCTGAAAGCTCGACTGCGATCCGCTCACGGAGACCGGATGAAACAAGAAGCAGGAGCGTCTTCCTGACCGTTTCCGGGTCCATATTGTCAAGGAGGAGGATATCAGCTCCGGCGGAAGCGGCGGTGATCGCATCTTCTGGTGTCTCCACCTCTATTTCGATGATCTTATACCGGGAGAAGATCCTTGCCCGTCTGATCGCCTCTTCAATCCCGACAAGGGCGAGGTGATTGTCCTTGATAAGAACAGCATCAGAGAGGGAGTACCGGTGAGGATCTCCACCACCGAGGATGATCGCTTTTTTGTCAAAGATCCGAAGACCCGGTGCAGTCTTTCGTGTTCCGGCAACCCGTGCCCCGGGTATCGCTGAACTGACGAGGGCTCTGAATCTTCTTGTAGCAGTGGCGATCCCCGACATCCTCCCCATGATATTCAGGACGGTTCTTTCTGCCTGAAGAATCCCATGAACCGGGCCAATGAGATCAAGGATCTGTTGACCCGGGTCCACCCAGGCTCCGTCCTGCGTAAGTGAATGCACCTCTACTCCGCACTCTCCGAAGAGGAAGATTCCCTCCTCAATCCCTGCAATCACTCCGGTTTCACGTGCGAATATTCCTGCTCTCCCTACGGTTGCAGGAATGATCGCATCAGTTGTAACATCTCCAAATGGGAGATCTTCTGCAAGGAACCTACGGAGTGCATCGACTGGGATCATATCGGTTATCCTCGTATCGCGATCATCCGTTCCACTGCTCTTCGTGCGGGAATGGCGATCTCAATTGGAATGTGAACCTCGTAGACACCTTCCCGGAGTGATCGGAGGAGGTCAATTAGGGTAATCTTCTTCATATCCCTGCAGACCGCATCCGGACTGGTATGAAAGATCCGATCAGGATACAGTTTTTTGAGCCGGTATCCCATATCGCGTTCTGTGCAGACGAACCATTCACGAGATTCTCCTGCATGGCGTACCATGCCCCCTGTCGATGCGATGAGATCAGCTGACTCCTGCACCGATGGCTGGCATTCGGGATGGCATACGACCCGGCAACCGCTCTTCTTCGCCTCTGCAATCTCTTCAGCGGTGAAAGCAGTATGGACATAACAGTGCCCTTCCGGCGGAAGGGGGATGATCACCTTATCCGGGACCTGTCTCTGAACATATGATGCGAGGTTTGCATCCGGTCCAAAGAGGATCGTCTCTTCAGGAAGTGATCTCACGACTGCTGCTACATTTGCCGAGGTGCAGGTGATGTCTGCGACGGCTTTGACAGCCGCAGTTGAGTTGACATAGACGACGACGGCGGCGCCGGGATGTTTCTTTCTGGCTTCGATAACCATCTCTGGTGTCAGGTGATCGGCGAGCGGACATCCGGCATCCCGGACCGGGATCAGCACCGTCTTCTCAGGTGAGAGGAGTTTGGCTGTTTCGGCCATGAATAAAACACCGCAGACGATCAGAACAGGCTCTTCTGCAACAGCAGCTTTAACTGCAAGTTCAAGGCTGTCTCCAACAAGATCCGCAACATCCTGTATCTCAGGCATCTGGTAGTTATGAGCGAGTATGAGGGCGTTCTTCTCTTTTTTAAGTTGTTGTATCTCAGCATTGATCATCATGTTCCGATCACCAATGGGTTATCAAGATTGTGAAGGAGTGTCAGTATCGAAAGGGCCGCAAGATAGCTTGTTGACGGATTGTCCGGGCTTGGAACATTTCTCACACGGATATATGCATCTCCAAACTCGCCTTCGATGAAGATCTCGTGGGTATTTCTATCCTCATCGGGATCAACCCAGAGTTCGACATCAACTTCGCGGCCTGCAGCGAGTGTGAGTGCTTCTGAGACATTCACGTTCTTTGGATAATTCCTGATACATTCGTTAGCCTTTCCAGAGAAGATCATCCTGCGTTCTGTCGATTCGATCCGCAGCGATGCAGGACTCTTTGTCGTCCTGAGGAGGAAGTTCGTGATCCCCGAGATCTGACCGACTTTGATATTGTCAAGTCCCATCACTGCACCTGAAGGTATGTAGATCTTTTTCCCCATCTCACGGGCGATCGAAACCAGAGAGTCGCAGAAAGATGCATCAGATAATGCCCCGACACTCATCACGACGATATTTCTGCCTGATCGAAGAACCGCCTCTCCATACTCATGCGCGGCTGCAACAGATGCAGCTTCTACAACGATCTCAAAATCAGCTGTTAAAAATGAGGTGAAGTCGGTGAAGGCAAGAGCCCCGGAGGCTGACGCGAGTTCATCAGCCCTCTTCTGGATCTGGTCATAGACTGCTGTAATTGAAAATCCTTTCTGATTCTTTGCGATGATGTGCCCGATATTGCCGCACCCTAGCAGTCCAACGGTGATCATTAGTATTTTATTGCTCCTGTGCGGTATAAACGGTTCTGGTCGTCTTTTGATCTTCCTCTCTTTTGCTTATCTCTTCTTCTTTTTATCTGCCTTTTTTGCTTTCTTCTTCGCCTTCTTCTCCGCCTTCTTAGTATCTTTTTCTTCCGGCCCGGTCTCTTCTCCCTTCTTCTTGGCATGGATCATGATGAGCATCATCTTGAAACGTGAGATCGGTGATACCGCATGTGGAATAGTTGCTGGCATGATGATCATCTCACCCTCACGGATATGATGGGGAACTCCTGCTATTGTGATCTCAGCCTCTCCATCAAGTGCAAATGCGAGTGCGTCAAACGGAGCAGTATGTTCAGAGAGTCCATGGTCTTTGTCAAAAGCAAAGAGTGTGACTGTTCCCTCCCTGCTCATCATCACCATTTTGCTGACGACTGTCCCCTCCTGATAGGTGACCATATCACGCGGCATGATCACACGACCGATCAGCGATTCACCCTGTTCTTCTGGCATACAGGATGGATGGATCTCTCCTCATATCAACCTTATGATCTCCCGTCTCTCCTCTCTTAAAATATAAATTATTCGAATATTTTTGGTTGGAATGTATTATTATCATCGTTCTGCCCTCTGATCGGCCCGTCCTCAGTGTTCTCCCCTCTGATAATGTTATTATATTTATATGTATCCTACAAATTCATTTAATTTGTTCTCTATTTTCCAAAATAGTTATTTATAATCATTTTTGGGTGATCTTTAAGGAAGATGGTACCCAATAGTTATAGAGAGTTGAATTTATTATGAAAGTTTTTTCAGATAGAGCAGAAGCCGATGAGGAGTATGACGATATCGGGGTCAATGCTCCGGGATGGAGAGACTGGAAGTGGCAGGTCGCTCATACGGTACGGGATCTCACAACACTTGAGAGGGTGCTTGGGATTAATTTCCCTGAAGATGAACGAAGAAGGCTTGTGGAGACGATCGATAAGTTTCCCCTTGCAGTCACCCCTTATTACCTCTCCCTCATTAAAACAGATGATTATGCAAATGATCCGGTGTACCGGCAGGCGGTTCCTTCTCCGGATGAACTGATCATTGAAAGCTGTGAGCTGGAAGATCCCCTTGCGGAAGAGAGCGACAGCCCGGTTCCCGGGATCACCCACCGTTATCCTGACCGTGTCCTCTTCCTCGTCTCAAATGTCTGTGCGATGTACTGCCGCCACTGCACACGGAAACGGAGGGTCGGTGACCGGGATCGTATCCCGACGTGGGAAGAGATGGAGGCAGGGATTGCGTACATCCGTGATCACCCTGAGGTTCGGGATGTCCTCCTCTCCGGAGGTGATCCCCTGATGCTCCCCGACGATCTGCTCGATCGTCTGTTAACGCAACTCAGGCAGATCCCGCATGTTGAGGTGATCAGGATCGGGAGCAGAACCCCGGTTGTCCTTCCCTTCAGGATCACCGATGCTCTCGTCACCGTTCTCAAAAAACACCAGCCGATCTGGCTGAATACACACTTCAACCATCCGCAGGAGATAACACCCACTTCAGAACAGGCGCTTGCAAAACTCGCTGATGGAGGTATACCGCTTGGCAACCAGTCGGTTCTCCTGGCAGGCGTCAATGACTGCCCGAGGATCATGAAGGCACTTGTCCAGAAACTTGTGAAGAACCGGGTTCGTCCCTACTATCTGTACCAGTGCGACCTCTCAGAAGGGCTCTCGCATTTCAGGACACCGGTCGGAAAGGGGATTGAGATCATCGAGAACCTGATCGGTCATACAAGTGGGTTTGCAGTTCCCACCTACGTCATCGATGCACCCGGAGGCGGAGGAAAGATACCGGTGATGCCGACCTACCTCATCTCATACTCAACGAACAAGGTGATCCTGAGAAACTATGAAGGGGTGATCACAACCTATCAGGAACCGGATCATTATACCTCGATCTTCTGTGACCGAAACTGCAAGGAATGTTCGCTCCAGCTGAATCTTTCGGGTGGAGAAGAGCAGCATGTTGTCGGGATCGCCCGCCTCCTCTCTGACTATGATGAGACGACGGCACTTGTGCCAACAGACTCTGAACGGATCGCCCGGAGGGATGATGAAGAGGAGTGATCCTGTCATCAGGATGGGAGAGAGCCTCATTCAATATGGTGCCAATAATGATCGGATCTATCTGATGCGCCTCGATCCAAAGGATACCGA
>NZ_JAUSCG010000213.1 GCF_030651615.1 Methanocalculus sp. | reverse complement strand
GTCTGGGATCTGATGGAGATGGTGGGAGGGTTGCGTTATGGACATTAAGGATGTACCCTGCCCGTTCTGCGGCTGTCTCTGCGACGATATCAGCCTTGTTGTCGAGAAGAACAGGATAATCGGAGTCGAGAACTGCTGTACACTTGGAAATGCTAAGTTTCTCTCAAAAGAACGCCTGAAACACCCGATAATGAGGAAGAACGGTGTATGGGCTGAAGTGAGTTATGAAGAGGCGGTGGATGAGACCGCCAAAATCCTCTCAGATGCCATGAGGCCACTTCTGTATGGATGGAGCGGGACGATTGGAGAGGCGCAGGTTGTTGGTGTGCATCTGGCTGAAGAGATCGGAGCACTCATCGATAGCACCACATCAGTCTGTCATAATCCCTCCATCCTCGCAATTCAGGAGGTGGGTCATCCCGGATGCACCCTCGGCCAGGTGAAGAACCGGGCAGATCTGGTCATCTACTGGGGTTGTAATCCTATCGAGGCACATCCAAGGCATATGAGCAGATACACAACCTATGCAGACGGGTACTTCTTTGAAAATAGTGTCAGTGATCGGAAGGTCATTGTTGTTGATATCAGGAGATCCGAAGGTGCAAAAGTTGCAGATGAATTTATCCAGATAAAGCCCGGTGGAGACTATCTCGTCCTGTCGGCACTCCGGGCAATAGTCAGGGGAAAAGGTGACGTTGTTCCGGAAAGTGTGGCGGGTGTCAAGAGGGAACAACTCCAGCGTGTTGCCGATCTCTGTATGAATGCAAAGTTTGGGGCGGTCTTCTTCGGCCTTGGGATCACGATGAGCCGGGGCAAATATAAAAATGTCAGAAATGCCATTGAACTCATCTCAGAACTCAACAGGAGGACGAAGTTTACGATCAGTGCGATGCGTGGCCACTTCAATGTCTACGGGTTCAACGAAGTCCTCACCTGGATGGCCGGGTATCCTTTCGCTGTTGATTTCTCAAGAGGTATCGCCTTCTATAATCCAGGTGAGACGACAGTCATCGACCTCCTTGAGCGAAAGGAGCCTGATGCCTGCCTCGTTGTAGCAAGTGATCCCGGTGCGCACTTTCCAAAATCCTGTATCAGGCATATGGCAGCTATACCAACGGTTCAGATTGACCCTTGTGTAAATGCCACAACAGCCCTCTGCCAGGTGCAGATACCAGTTGCAATCACCGGTATAGAGGTTGCAGGGACAGCATACCGAATGGATGGGGTTCCGATCCGGATGAAGAAAGTGATAGAGACGGAGTTCCCGACCGATCAGGAGATCCTTGAGCGGATCGTTACACGTATACGGGAGATGAGATCAGATGGCTGAGATACTGCTGAAAAATGCCTATGTCATCGACCCGATTTCAGGCATCAATGGCGAACTGATGGATATTGCAATCTCCGGGAGCAGGATCGTAGAAGATGCATCTCCTGATGCAGAGGTGATCGATGCGATGGGATTTCTCACCCTCCCGGGAGGGATCGACTCACATACGCATTATGCCGGAACAAAGGTGAACTTCGGGCGGTACATGAGCCCCGAAGATATGCGGGCGGGCAGAACGGCACGAAAAGGGCCGATGCATATCACCTCGGGATACAGCGTTCCAACAACCTATGGAAACAGCTACCGTTACAGCGCACTTGGGTACACGACACTCGTCGAAGGTGCGATGGCACCTCTTGAGGCCCGGCATACCCATGAAGAGTTCAAGTTCACCCCGCTTCAGGATTCATTTGCAAACACCCTATTTGACGGGAACTGGGGGATGCTCCGGGCACTTGAGGATAACGATATCAAGCGTGCCGCAGCAATCATTGCCTGGACACTCTCTGCTGTGAAAGGGTTTGCCATTAAACTGACGAACCCTGGGGGAACAGAAGCCTGGGGGTTTGGGAAGAACGTCTCCTGTATTAATGAGACGATTCCAACATTTGATCTCACTCCTGCTGAGATCATCAAAGGTGCGATCAAGGCAAACGAACTCTTACACCTCCCGCATTCAGTTCACCTCCATTGCAATAACCTCGGAACACCCGGTAACTTCACCTGCACGCTCGGTACATTTGGACATGTTCCTGATCTCAACGATAAACGGCAGTCGCTCTATGCAACCCATGTCCAGTTCCACTCGTATGGCGGGAGCGGATGGTCAGACTTCTGTTCAAAGAGTGAGCCGGTTGCAAAGATGGTGAACCTCCGGCCGCAGATCGTCATTGATATGGGCCAGGTGATGTTTGGCAGAACAACGACGATGACCGCAGACGGACCGATGGAGTTCAACCTCTACCGTCTCCACCATGACAAATGGAGCAACCATGATATTGAACTTGAGACCGGATCAGGTATTATTCCGGTGAACTATCGGAGGAAGAACCTCGTCAACAGTATTATGTGGGCGATCGGCCTTGAGCTTGCCCTCCTCGTCGAGAACCCCTGGCAATGTATGCTCACAACAGATAGTCCAAACGGTGCTCCGTTTGTGAAGTACCCCGAGATTATCGCTCTCCTGATGAGCAAAAAATATCGTGATGCTGAATGTGCAACAATCCACCAGGATACTGAAAAGCGGGTGCCACTCCCCGCAATCGACCGGGAACTGAACTGGTATGATATTGCGGTGATGACTCGTGCCGGACAGGCACGTGCGCTTGGGATCACAGATATCGGCAAAGGCTATCTGATGCCGGGTGCAGAAGCGGATATTGCCGTTTATCCGATTAAAACCGATGAGATCGATTCCGCAGTTGAGTATGATAAGGTGATTTCGGGGTTCTCACAGACCGAATATACTATTAAACGCGGAAGGGTGGTATCCCGCCGGGGTGATGCATTAATCCATGGAGAGAATACCACCTTCTGGGTGAAGCCGAAGGTGCCGCCTGCATATGATATGCAACATGACAAAGCGTTTCTGGAGCTCTTTGAGCGGTACTACAGTGTCAGGATGAGCAACTATCCGGTTCAGGAAGAGTATCTCCACAGAAACTTCTGCATTGAGACGGAGACTGACCTATGAAGGTAACGATCACATTCCGAAATCGCGAGAAATCCTTCATCCCGGTTGAAGCCGAGATGATAACACCGGATGCAATCTTTCAGGATAAAGAGATCATCGTAGGCGAAGGGAACCGATCTATCCCTCTCACTCAGATTGCCGATCTCTCAGTCGAGGGGTCTCCATCTTCGGTTCATGATGTTGATATCCTCATCAGAGGAGATGCCTCACGAGTAAAACGAATTGGTGAATACATGACCGGCGGATCGATCACGATTGAAAGTAATGTCGGAATGCACTGCGGAAATTTTATGTCAGGTGGCAGGATCGAGA
>NZ_JAUSCG010000205.1 GCF_030651615.1 Methanocalculus sp. | reverse complement strand
GGCGATCGACTCCTCGATCTGCCAGCTGATCTCAGGATGTACCGGGCTTGCGAAGTTTAAGCAGTCGACGATACAGAGGGGTTTTGCTCCATAACAGGCAAGGTTTGAGGCGTTCTCAAGGACCGCGTTTGCTGTCCCTTCGCGTGGACGGAGGTAGATGTGCCGGGGGTTGCATCCGCAGGTGAAATAAAGCCCTTTTCCTTCGAGACGTATCACAGAGGCGTCGGGGCCGAGGGATACGGTCCTGAGCTGAACATCATGATCGTACTGTGAAAAGACCCAGTCCTTTGCCGCACATTCGGGATGAGAGAGTACCTTGCGGCAGAGGGTGCCGAGATCCTCTTCGGGGCGGCGGTATGGCTTTTCGGCACTATAGGGCTTCGTCTCCCACCGGCAGGCAGGCGTTCCTCCAACGAGAAGATCGATTGGGAGGTCACAGACGGTCGCTCCATTGAACTCAACAATATATCGTGGTTCTGCGATCACACAACCGATATCTGCCCATGAGAGGTCGTACTTCTCTGCAATTGATCCGATCAGGGCGACATCCTCTGGTGCGACTTCGGCGAGCATCCGCTCCTGTGACTCAGCGAGCATGATCTCAACCTCATTCATCCTGGTTTCACGGAGGGGTACACAATCCGCAATGATCCGTGCACCAAAGGTGCTTGCCATCTCACTTGATGCACCTGCAAATCCTGCAGCCCCGAGATCTCTACAGGCAACAATTTTCCCGGTATCACACATCTCGATTGTTGCTTCGATTAAGAGCTTCTCGGTGTAGGGATCGCCTACCTGAACACTGGGGCGGTCTTGTGCTTCTGCGTCTTCCGAGAGGTCACGGGAGGCAAACGATGCCCCACCAAGGCCATCACGACCGGTACGGGAGCCAAAGAGTACCAACCGGTTACCCGGCTTTTTTACTCTGCCGGTGATGTATCGATCGGGATCAACGATCCCGACTGCAACAACGTTGACAAGCGGATTGCCACGGTAACTATCATCAAAGATGAGGTCTCCCCTGACAACCGGAACACCGATGCAGTTGCCGTAATCTCCGATGCCTGATACCACATGTTCAAAGAGGTGACGGGTCTTCTCATTATCGAGGGAGCCAAAGCAGAGGGGGTCCATCAGGGCGATCGGACGGGCACCCATCGAGATGATATCGCGTATGATTCCACCCACCCCGGTGGCGGCACCATCGTATGGGTCAACATAACTCGGATGGTTATGGCTCTCCATCCCGATCGCAAGCGCGGTCTTATCTGAGAATGAGACGATTGCAGCATCATCTCCAGGACCAATGATGACGTTCTTCCCATCTGTAGGAAGTGTCCTGAGGAGAGCTTTTGTCGATCGGTAACTGCAGTGTTCACTCCAGAGATTCTCAAAGGCGGCAGCTTCAAGAGGGGTGATATCCCTGCCGAGTTTTGAGCGGATGATCATGAGGTCTTCGGCGGATAGCATTCAATAGAAAGGTCACCCTGTAAGATGAAATAAGGATCTCATATCCCAGGTGATACCACACTTTTTACCACTGAGACCCCCATATACTGTGCATGGTCGATTCGTATGAGGAACTGCTGAAGAAGGCGTACACCGGCATCACCGAGCCGACGGATACAGGGGAGCGGTTCGTCGTGCCGGCGGTGAAGTCGTACCCTGAAGGAAAGACGACAATCCTGGAGAATTTTTCTGAGATCGCCAGTACACTGAATCGGGACACCGAACACCTCATGAAGTTCATGCTCGGTGAGCTCGGAACAGCCGGGAAGATTGACGGCACCCGTGCAATATTCAATGGTAAATTTGAAAATGATGTCCTGACTGTCATTGTAAGGAATTACATAGACGACTTTGTCATCTGCTCGGAGTGCGGAAGACCCGACACACGGCTCGTCAAAGACGACCGGATCCAGATGCTCAGGTGCGATGCCTGCGGCAGCCACAGACCGGTGAGAAAGCGGCGGGCACGGACTGAAGTGAAAGGAACAAGCCTCGAAGAAGGACAGGAGCTTGAGGTCGAGATCGAGTCGGTAAGCCGCCGTGGTGACGGAGTTGCCAAAGTCGGTAAATATATCCTCTATGTGACAGGCGGAAAGCCGGGTCAGAAGATAAACGTAAAAATCACACGGATATCCGGTCAGGTCGCATTTACCCAGCGCACCTGAATTAATACCTCTTTTTTGAGGTCATCTCAAGAGGGGCTCCGTTTCTTAGAAAGAGAGAAAGTAGCTATATTGGGAATGGTTATGTTCTGGAGCACCCGGACAGAACCATTATTTTTATGAACTATTCAATTGCGACTCTTCTGATCAGGCCGATCCGACCTGAGTCAGCAGTTCGTCACAGGAGCGGTTGATCCGGTCGCATGCCTCTCTGATGATCGTGATCGGATCTTTGCTGCCATCTGTCGTGACAAGGAGCTCGGGGTCAGAGAACTGATATTCAATAACATATTTTGCGACATTAACTGTTGGATCAATGAGGATCTCATCAACAAGAAGGTTCATAAATGTGTGCTTCTCTCCAACAAGCATCATTCTAACCTTATTTTTTTCAAGCTCCAGGATCTTTACATTCATTGTGTAGAATAATTGGTACTGAGACTATATAGGTATTGGCGGGATCAGATCGTGAAGATCTCCATATCTGATCCGGTATGAGGCAGATCCCATGAGATCATATGGCTCATATGTACAAACCGGAAGTCTTTCGGCTTCAATTCGGTTGCGAGATCGATCGCATCCGTATAGTTCATATGTTTCGGAATTTTCAGTCCGGATGGCGCCATTGAATCAAGAATGAGGACGTCTGCCCCTTTCATACAGGCGATGCTCTCCTGGGGGATATCACGGCGCGTATCCGAAGAGTAGACGAGGACACCACCCTCTGATTCAACCCGTATCCCATATGTCGGTGCACCGGGATGGGATACCGGAAAGAGTGTTATCGAGAGGTCGAAGAGGGTGAACGGAGAGAACGGATCAACCGGGTGGCAGGGAAAGGGGAGAAATGAGAAGATATCACCACAGTACTCAAGCACCTCAGGTGCCCCATACATCGCAGGCGGCTTCTGCACCCGGTAGAAGTCACCAAATCCCATGAAATGATCATAATGGCCATGCGTCCAGATCCCGGCATCGATATGAGGAGATCCGGCATGAAGGAGCTGTCTCCTGAGATCCGGTGAGGTGTCGATGATGAGGTGGTGTGATCCGGACCGGATTAAGAGAGAAGTACGGAGCCGCTCCCTCCCCTCCTTCCAGGCTGTTGTGCAGACGTCACAGCTGCACCCAATCTTGGGCGTACCGATCGCATCTCCGGTTCCAAGGAGAGTGATCTCCATAGTTATGTCCATCCGCCCTTTCTAAGGGCGTTTCTGCGATCAACAAGGAGCATCCCCTGCTCAATATCAATCTCAGCGACCTCTTCCCGATCCTCAATGAGAGCCGCCATTACAGCCTCCTTCACCATCAATCGGAGATCGGCACCGGTGAAACCTTCCGTCCTAGCTGACAGGACAGAGAGATCCAGAACAACAGGAATATTCCGTGTGATGGTTCTTAAAATCGCTTCCCTCATTTGAATATCCGGAAGAGAGAACGGGACGACCTCATCAAAGCGTCTCCATGCCGCTTCATCAAGGATTCCGGGATGATTTGTCGCACCAATGAAGAGTACTCCCGACCTTATAAGGCTGATATGGTCGATACTCTTTAAGAGCGTATTCACCGCCCGCTTCATTGCCCCATGATCATCGGAGTCTCGTGTCCGTGCCACATAGTCGAACTCATCGATGAAGAGAATGCAGGGCGAGAGCTTCTTGGCAATCTCAAAGATACGGTCGATGTTCTTAGAAGTCTCCCCCAGGTACTGGGAGGTGATCATCGAGAGACGCGCCTCAAAGATTGGCATATGCAGTTCGCGGGCAAGGGAAAGAGCAAATGATGTCTTTCCTGTGCCAGGAGGGCCAACAAAGAGGAGTCGTCCGATCTGATAGATCTGCTGTCTCCTGAGGTACTCCTGATGAGAAAGCGCAACTTTGATCTTTTCAATTACTTCAAGCTGCTCGGGTGTCGCGACGAGCGAGTCAAAAGACTCCTCGATCTCTTCAGGCGCACGAAACGTTCCAAGGGCAAGAGCCTCCCTCATCTCTTCTGATTCAGCACTCAGAGCCGAGATACGAGATTCAAGGAATGCACGACTATCCTCGTACAGAGGATTCACCTTCAGTGCAGTTTTATACGTAATATCCTCTGATCCTGCCTTCTCATAAAAGAGAGCCAGAGCTGGGTTTGCTGTGGCCTGCGCTCTTCCGCCCCGATCCAGGAACCAACGGGCCGCGGGATCAAGTGCGGTGATCGTGAGACGCTGTCCAAAGTCGTCAAAACCGATGAACGGGTTTGATTGAATGAGCTTATGCGCATCTTCAATTCCGAGCATCCGCTTTGCCATGCTGTTGCTCACTATGAACGGGCGTTTCAGATCAGATCCGTTTTTACTGATACCGAATGCATCACGACATAACGGCGTTAGATCTGCAATACCGAGCGATTCCTCACGGTTGACGATCTCTGCTGTGAGAAGGAGCTCCATGAGCCGGAGGGTGGTGGTGTCAGCCATCTCCATGTGTTAACCTTTATTATTATCCTCGAATCCGAATAAGAGTATCTCACCTGGTGGTGACGATACACCCGTCTTCAGTGATGATCAATGTATGTTCAGCCTGCGATACAAGCGACCCGGAGATATCCTGGAGAACAGGATATGCACGGATAATCCCCTGCCGGATAAGCGCTGTCAGGGCGATCTCCGGACGGTCTGTTGTGAGCCATCGTCTGGCAAACGGAAGACCCCGCCTCTCCCTGGTCTCTTCGAGGATCTTTCTTCCTGCCGGAAGACGAACCGGTTTGACTGCTATCTGAGAGAAGATTTCAGCACGGTTAGCCTCAGTTACACGACCATATCCCGTAGATGCAAACGGCTCTATGGCGATGACCATCCCTTCTCTCAGGATCGTTCCCCCTCCTGATCCAATATTTGGAATTGAGGGAGATGCATGAATAGAATAGCAATCAAGACCATGACCGGTGAGGTTGGCAACAGGCCGAAAGCCCCTTTCCGTGATCGCCTCCTGGACCGCAGATCCGATCTCACCGGAACGGGTGCCCGGACGGGCAAGGGAGATGGCCGCATCAAGGGCTGCGCGCGATGCCCCGACCAGAAGGGCATTATCCCCAAGGTCGACGGTTAGTGCGGTATCTGCGATATAACCGTTGATATGAACTCCGATATCGAGTTTGACGAGATCCCCCCGGACAAAGATCCGTTCATCCTTTGGCCCTGCGGTATCATGTGCTGCCGCTTCGTTAAGGGAGATATTCGGGGGAAATGCGATCCCGGCACCCTCTTCTTCGATCATCTGACAGACCGAATCGGCGACCTCGGCAAGAGGCGTATCAGGTGCTATCATATGCGCACCCTTCGTAAGGATCATCTTTGCCAGCCTGCCGGCTTCCCTGTACTGATCCAGCACCTCATCATTCATAAGCAGAAGACCTCCGGGAATCTGGTTATCCTGCTGAAACCGCCACCTGTCACAAGACCCATATCCTCAATACGGACCCCGCCGATTCCGGGATAATATAAACCGGGCTCGATGGTGATGACATTTCCTGCTGCAAGGGGGCTACCCCGAAGATTGAGGGAGGGGGCTTCATGAATATCAAGGCCAACTCCATGACCGAGGCTGTGAACAAAACCATGTGGTTCTGTTCCGTACCCACAGTCTGAGAAGAATGAGACTACGGCCTGATAGATGGACGATCCATCTGCTCCGGCACGGATGAGTGAGAAGGCAAGTGCCTGCGCATCGGAGACGGACTCATACATCTCCCGGATCTCAGGAGACGGTTCACCCCGTACAACAGTCCGGGTCATATCGGCAAAGTATCCGGTCTCCTCATCCTGTGGGAATATATCGAGGATGATTGGTGCATCCGCTGCAATTGGACCGCTCCCCCTGAGATGAACCTCTGACGTTTCATCACCGGATGCTACGATTGTGTCAACCCCCCTGCAACCATGTTCGAGGAGCTTCGCATGAATCGCATACCGTACCTGTTCTGAGGTGAGAGGAGATCCCTCGGGCGTTACAAGATGATCTCCGGAGGGCCGTGACCGCCGTATCATTGCCAGTGCTGCTGTAAGCGCATCCTCTGCGGCTGCCTGTGTCTTCTGCATCATCCCGATCTCCCTTTCGGTTTTAATTGCGCGGAGGGAGGATAGAGCATTTTTTTCGATGGTAATGTTTCCAAACGAACTGATATCCTTCGCAAGCCCAAAGGGGAAATCGGATGGGACGATAATATCCCCTCCGGCGAGATCGGCAATGACTCGTGCTGTTGCCTTTGAGATATCCGGCTCTTTTTTGAGGACCTCAAAGAATCCGGCATCGGCACGGCTCATAACAGTACAGGGAGATTCAACTGCTGCGCGGGTGATCTCCATTGCCGGAACAACAATGATGCCTTTCTCATTATACCGCTTCAGATAGATGACCGGATCACTCGTCCGAAAAGAGGTAAGGTATCGTATCGTAGCATCTGACGAGGTGCCATAGGCGACATAAGCCAGAGCGCCTGCCTGATGCATGGCTTCATCAATTGCATCCATTCTATTCTGGTTTGCTATCAGAGAAGATGTATCTTCGGAAAGGGGAGATCTGATCAACCGGACTCGGCACGGATGCGGGCAGCATCGGCTCTCCCGATTGCACCTGCTGCATCAAGCGAGAGGGTATTGGCACTCTCAAGATATGACAGCGCTTCTGCTGCGTCTTTCTTTCCGGCATCAACCATATCAAGATACTGGCGCAACGATGAGAGACGCCCGATCAGTGCATTCTGCGCATTCCACATCTCTTCATCATAGACACGAAGATTCCAGGCAATATCGGATGCCCTTGCACCCTCGTTTCCTTCAAGAGTCTGGGCAATTCCCCAAAACCGGGTGACAGAAGCCGATACCTGACGATGCTTCCCGGATACATCAGCAAGGAAGCCTTCTTCCCGTGCGATCTGTGTCCTGAGGACCCGGGAGTTCACCGATCCCCCACTTACTTCTATGTTCCAGAGATCGATTCCTATCGTATAGACGATGAAGTAATTATCAAATGATGTCCGGTGTGCCGATATCGCAGAGATGACCTCATCCCTCTGGGCTTCCAGATCGCCGGATGAAAAACACCCCGTCGTATAAATACAAGCAGACAGGATGATGACCAGGGCCATACTCAACCGGACAGAACGACTCAGCCACATATAGTAGCACTATTCTATGAAGTTACAGTATAAATGGATATTGCATCACAATACCCTCTTTTCAGGAGCAACTGTCTTTTTTGAGGACATACAACAAAAATAAGCACCATTAACCCCATTTATATGATAGCTCAGGTTTTCATCGCGCATGCTATGTACTGGCAGGGCATATACTCTATATGGAAGATTCGGTCCAACAGACATTCCGGATTAAGTTCATAAAAATAGTTATCCTGCTCAACATCTTCATCTTCACACTGGCAGGAGCCGTACTCATCTTCTTAATTGTCCCTTCAGGCGTATCGTTTAAGATACCGGCGGTTCTTGTTCTGAGTATTATTGCAGTTGCTTCAGGACTCATCTCGAGAAGGGAGTATATAAGCACAAAACAATGGCTTGATCTCCATGGTAAGTCCGTATAATTGCCTGGCAGGAGTTGTTTGAAGGTGCTTGAGAAACTTCGTGACGAGATTGAGTTAATCCAGCGGCATCTCCTCGTCGCCCGTGCAGTAGTGGAACATGAACCTATTGGGATCATCAAACTCTCTGAGGTTCTTGGGCAGCAACAGCACCGGGTGAGATACTCTCTCCGCATCCTTGAACAGATGGGCTACATTCGCGCATCACCGCTTGGGGCATATGCCACTCCGAAGATGAGGGATATGCTCAAAGGAGTTCCGGGAGAACTTGATGCATTTATCAGGGCACTTGAGGAGATGAAACGAGGAGAAATAGGTAATGTTTAAATTCTGTAACAGGCAATGTTATTAGGCAACTCAGTGCCGCCATAACTCAGTTGGTAGAGTGGCTGGCTGTTAACCAGCATGTCACAGGTTCGAGTCCTGTTGGCGGCGTACGCAGGATCATTCCTTATCCAATCGATTCTTTTTCCGAGTTTTTTTCACGAATCGTTCATCCCATATTTGGAGAAGAGATAAACTCTTCATGCCGGGGAGATAATCAGATAACAATGGCTGCAATCTATCTGTATGTCACAGACACGCTCGCGGACTGGGAGTGTGGACACGTTCTTGCCGAACTCCATTCCGGGCGGTTCTTAAAGGATCCGGCTTTCGGGTACGATCTTGTCCTCTGCGGCAGGACAATGGATCCGGTAACCACGATGGGCGGGCTGAGCATGGTGCCGAAGGTCCTTTTTAGGGATATCCGACCCGTGACCGGGGATCTGGTTCTCCTGCCCGGTGCGGATACCTGGCTTGACCCGATCCAGGGCCCGATAATTGAAATGGTCCGGATGCTGCTCGATGAAGGCGTGGTTGTTGCCGCAATCTGCGGGGCTACGATGGCCCTTGCCAATGCCGGGCTGCTGGATAAACGCCCACACACCAGCAATGATCTCACGGTACTCAAAATGTTCTGCCCGGATTATCATGGCGAACAGTTTTACGTAAACGACCCTGCGGTTACGGACGGCAACCTGATCACGGCAGGCAGCCTTGCACCGGTAGAATTTGCCACCCACATATTCAGGAGACTGGACGTGATGAGCCCGGCAACCCTCACCGCATGGCACGCGCTCTTCACGACACGAAAACCCGAGTGTTTTAACGCACTCATGGCATCGCTCCCGAAAGGATTCAAAAACCCGTAACTACCATATCAGAAAGGCAGCTGAACCTCTCACCTGAACATCATATAGAGTGCAGTCGTGCCTCACGCAGGCACGTGGATTGAATATCTGAAGGGAATTCCGGTGTCCCGGTAAGGGATGGCTCGACCAGTAATGTAAAAATAAGTTGAGCCTCTCTCAACTCTTCTTCAGCACATCCATTGCAATGGAGAAGGGATCGCTCACAACCGAGTAGATGAGTTCCATCTCATCAGGAGCGACAAGGTACCCGGAAGAATACCCCCCGCCATCTGCTCCCCCTGTCTCGACCAGGGTTATTGTCCTGCCGTCACGGCCGATCGCCCCGGCACACGCAACGCTCTCCCATCCTGATTGCTCCGAAAAGGTAATCTCTCCCGAAAATATCCGGTCATTCTGTTCGGTGATCCTGAGAGTCATGGTATACCCGGAAAAGTTGGTATACCCGATCCCATACACATACCCGGTCATCGTGCCGGTCCAGTTCCCGATAAGGTTCGGAGGCTGGATATCAGCAGCAACAGTGCTCTGCTGGGAGCTGGTGGTACATCCACAGATCAGCACGGCAACCAGAAGGATACCTGCACAGAGGATTATTTTCATTTTCATACATCCGTGTGAATCGAGAAAGGGGATAAACATGATCAATCAGCGCACCAGCCCGGACCGGCCACTCATGTTGGACGAAAGGCTGCGTCGGACGGCTCGCGCACCACTCCCATCGGGGATATTCCCCTGTTTTTCCGAATCTTTCGGGATGCTGATCTCTGCTCCGGCGGATCCTTCAGGAGATGCCCACTGCTGAGGATTACGTCAGCAGATCTTCTGACAGATCCACCGGCCCAAGGTATATACCGGAACCAAGCCACCAGTCATCATCGATCATTTTCCCATACCCAAGTTTGGATTCAAGTATCCGGTTGTTTGTCGGATTTATATAGGTGAAACGATAAAATCCGCTGCCTTCTCTGACCTCTTCACCCATCTCCGTAACAAATACCCCGATGGCCCCCTCATCCAGACGGGTTTTACCTACTTTCTCGGGATTGATCGGGTGGGCAAGGGTTGTACCGTTGAATCCGTAGGCGTAGATATAGAGTTCGCCTTTGATGAACGAACCATTTGGGTTGTTAAACTCTGCAAGTGCTTTCTCACTTCCAAATAGATGCACATACTCAACCGCACTGTCAACAAAGGCAACAAGCGATTCATTTGAGGTATAGCCCCCCTGTTGCCCGGTATTGGTAACCACAGGTGTTGAGGGGGGAATGTGAGTCCGGGTGTGGGTACAACCAGCCGTTATAAGAAACAGGGAGAGAACCATCACAAACAGAACGAAGAGTGATGTTTTTTTCATCTTATACAATTGTCATTCAAGCTCATAAAATCAATATAAACGAGATAAATCTTTCTATTTACCTTAAAAAAGATGAGTTGAAATTGCCGGGGAAACCCCCGGCACTCATCACTCCACAATCTTCCCGTCCTTCATCCGTATCACCCGGTCAAAGTATGGGAGATGCCACTCTTCATGAGAGACCATCAGAATCGTCTGACCCCGCTCCCGGTTGATCCCGGCAAAGAGATCGAGGACGGCTTTTGAGTTCTCCGAATCAAGGTTCGCACACGGCTCGTCTGCAATGAGGATCTCTGGATCATTCACAAGACCGCGTGCGATGGCGACCCGCTGCTGCTCCCCGCCTGAAAGTTCCTTTGGGAGATGATCGGCCCGTGCACGAAGCCCGACCTGATCGAGCATATGCAGGACCCGCCCCCGGATCTCGTCTTCCGTAACCCCCCGTGCCATCATCGGGAGTGCCACGTTCTCAAAAGCTGTCAGATCATGCATCAGGGCATACTCCTGGAAGACATATCCAAGCCAGTCCAGCCGGAAGAGGGTTCGCTCATAATCCGAAAGAGCAATCACATCCTCTCCGGAGATGATGACTGATCCGCCTGACGGAAGATCAAGGAGGCCGATCATATGGAGGAGTGTGGATTTTCCACTCCCCGATGCCCCCGTAATCCCGACAAATTCACCTTCACTGATACTGACACTCACCCCGTTCAATGCATGAACAAGCACGTCTCCCATCCTGTATGTCTTCCTGAGGTCACGAACTTCAATCATTGAATCATCCC
>NZ_JAUSCG010000191.1 GCF_030651615.1 Methanocalculus sp. | reverse complement strand
CAACTTCCCGTTCCCCATAATGACGCTTGACTGTAATTGGGACAACACCTTTCTCAAATTCCTCAAGTGCAATCTCCAACGGGTCAATACATCCGGTTCTCACGAGAATCGGGGCTCCCATTGATATCTGCAGGGCTCTGGCTCCGATGATCCTGGCTCGTTCATATCGAGTATAGGATATCATGATAATCATCCTTAAAATTTTTTACAGAAATGGGGTCGCTGAGATTCGAACTCAGGTCACTGCGTCCCGAACGCAATAGGATAGTCCAGGCTACCCCACGACCCCTCACTGATAGGGATAGAGCTCATCAATAATCTCCTTATGTGAAAGAAGCATCCTTCTGCAACAATACCGCTCTAAACCGAGGGTGTCGAGGATCTTTTTTGGATCCTCACCTGCTGCTTTCCGCTCTTTAAACTCATCCCATGCCGTGGAAATAACTTTTCCACAGGTGAAACATCGTACAGGTATCATTGTCCTCGATTCCTTATTACTCTGTTGATAATCAACGGTATGATTTCTGGAATTTCTTACGTGCACCGCGTCCGTGCGGCTTTTTCGCTTCTTTCTTGCGAGAGTCATTGACGAGCAGTGTCCTGTCGTATCCGAGGTATACCTCTTTGATCGCAGGATCATTTGTCCAGCTCAGGATACCTCTTCCGAGTGCCGTCCTGATGGCCTCAGCCTGTCCATTGATGCCACCGCCGGAGACATCGATAGTGATATCGACAGTGTCTGCAACTCCTGGTGCAAGAACGAGGGTTTCTGAGATCTTCATCCGAACCAGTTCGGACCCATAGATCTCAAGAGGGATCGAATTGATCCGGACTCTCCCCTTCCCCTCACGCAGGGTTGCACGGGCGACCGCAGTCTTTCTCTTTCCGCTTGTGTTGATAATCTTTGCCATCGAATCTTCCTCTTAGAATTTTGCGCCCAGGTTCTGGCTGATTGTACCGAGTGTTACGTACCTGGGTTTGCTTAACCGGTTGCGGTGCGCCTCGTCAAGAACTTCCATCTCCATTCCGGCAAATTCATCAGGGACTCCGACATAGGTCTTAACCCTCCGGAACGCCTCAGCACCCGGTCTGCTCTTGTAGGGGATCATACCACGGATTGACCGCTTCATGATGTGGTCCGGGCGGCGTGGGAAGAATGGTCCTCCTTCGACCGATCCGCGGGTTCTCCTTTCATGGTATTTGGTCAGGACGTGAGCCCTGCTCCCGGAGAGGATCGCCTTCTCAGCATTGACGATTGCAATCTCCTCACCTCTAAGAATCCGCTTAGCGACGATGCTTGCAAGTCTTCCGAGGAGGAGATTTTCTGCATTGATGATCGTTACCATCGTCCTTCACCTCAGTATCCTGACACGGCTTCCATTCGGATTTGCCGCAACCAGTTCTTCAATCGTCATGCAATCTCCGCTAGCCTGTGTGATCTTTTCACGGGCTGAGTCGGAGAAGTTCAATGCTGCTACCCTGACTGACTGCTCCAGCACACCGCTACCGAGGACCTTCCCCGGGACGAGGATGATCTCGTCGGCATTTGCATAGCGGTTGATCTTGCCGATATTGACTTCGGCATAGTTGCAGCTGGATGTGTCGAGCCTTCCGGCGATTTCACGCCAGATATTCGCCTCGTTCTCATGGGATGCACTCCTGAGCATCCTGATGAGATTCGTAAGGCGCGGGTTTGTCTTGCCCGATCTCTTCATCTAGAGTCCCTCCGTTGATATTTCCTGTAATGATTCAATCAGATCAACTGATCTGTTTCTGATATATCGCAGCCCCTCTTCGACGATCTGTTGTGCCGGGAGTGATCCGTCACTCTCAACAATGAAGAGGAATTTTGTCCTGTCTGAATCGGTATGAATCGCAGATTCCTCGCCGATACCAGTAGCAATGCATGCCTTTTCACAAAGGCGGCAGAGCGAACATGCCTCAAGTTTTCCGTCGATGACGCGGACGGTCTGTCCTTTCACTTCGAGGACCTTGCGTGGACATTCTTCAACACAGTCCCCGCATCCGTCGCACCGATCAGATACTTCTATCACCGGGTATTCCTTGAATCCGCAGGCGATCGTCGGTTGCCACTTGGCATGTTCAAATCCGGTATTGAGTATTGCTACGGCTTCAATGACGAGCTTCTGGTCTCCCCAGAGCTTGACGAGGGGAATGTTCGTATCGACAGGGCTCGTCATCGGGTCTTCAGACACCAGGTCTCCTGAGGTGACCATCTTTGGTCCTTCAACGGTGAGGGTGAAGATGACCTGACAGAGTGGACAACCCACTCCCTCACAATTACATGCTTCTTTGAGCACAAACCGACTCAGATCGGTTTTGATCGGAATCATACCGATTCTGTGTGCGAGCATCTCATCGAAGAGAACGCTGGTATTGTCATAGATCCGAATATCTTCGATGGCAAGTGTTGGAACCTCACCGATCATCGATCGTCTGAGGGTATTTGCAAATGCCCCTGAGGCTCCATTCAGGGTAAACCTGGCGATGGAATCCTCAAGCCTGTCGAATACGATCTCCATCAGACTCTCCTTCCCCGCCTGCCGCCACGTGCCCTGATACTGTCGTGTGAGACAGGGGTGACATCCTCAATTCTGCCGATGCGGATGCCGGCACGTGCCAGCGCACGGATTGCAGCCTGAGCACCGGGACCCGGGCTCCTCTGCTTTCCACGACCTGGTGCACGGACCTTTACATGAAGGCCGACGAATCCCTTGTCGCGAGCTGCCTGTGCAACGTTTATTGCCATCTGCATCGCAGCGTATGGCGAGCTCTCGTTTCGCGCCTGTTTAACGACCATACCGCCACTGCTCTTGCATATCGTCTCTGCTCCGGAGAGATCGGTGACGGTGATGATAGTGTTGTTAAACGATGCGAAGATGTGGGCAATACCCCATTTGTCACTTTCACCTGCCATGATTATACCCTCACATTATTAATACGGCCGCGTTCGGGGTTGCTCTCTTTGGCAAGGGATGATGTCTGGTAGTAGCTGATCTGATCTTCTTCTACCCTGCTGACCATGTATCCCGGAATTGAGACCCGTCTGTCATTGATGGCGATGTGACCATGGTTAATCAGCTGACGAGCCTGCTTGGGTGAACGTGCAAGACCCTGTCTGTAGACGATCGTCTGGAGACGGCGTTCGAGAATGTGATTCACCTTCAGTGAGAGGACGTTATCGATCGTTGCTCCCGGACTGACGAGGGCATACCGCTCCAGATGCTGGAGTAACTCCTGACGTCGCGCCTCAACCCGTGCTTCATCAACACCGCCGGAGACCATTGCGAGGATGTCACGCGCTCCCTGTCTGTGACGCCGGAGGATATGGATTGCCCTCCAGATCTCCTGTTTGTTCCTGAGTCCAAAGGTGATTGCGATAGTTCGCTCATCCTCAATACGCACCTTTTCAAACCGGCGTTTTGGGGACTGATACTGCTTGTGGTTCTTTCCTGGATATCCCATTCAAATCACCGCTCACTTCTTCTTCTTGGAAACGCCGACTGTTGTGCCGGTTCTTCCGGTGGACTTGGTCCGCTGACCGCGTACTTTCTGTCCGGTCTCATGTCTGATACCGCGGTAACAGCGCATCTTCTTCATGATGTTGATGTCCTCTTCGAGTGTGAGGGAGACATCGACGCCAAGAATATGGCGGGCTTTCCCGGTATAGAGGTCTTTTGGGCGGTTCATCATCCAGGTTGGGACTGTCTCAACGTACCCGTCCACAACTGCGCGTATCCGGTCAACCTCTTCCTCTGAGAGCTTACCCATAAGTTTGTGAGTGTTGACATCGGCTTTACGTGCCAGGACGAGCGCAGTGTGGATCCCCACGCCCTTGATGCCCGTCAGTGAGATCTGGACCTGCTTGGTGCCGTCGAGATCGGTATTACTGACGCGTACGAAGTAATTCAGTTCTGATTCTTCCATGGATTTTCCTCGTATATTCTCCTTTGAGCGCTGAGGGAGGGATTTGAACCCTCGAGTCCCAGGGGGACACAGGTTTAGCAAACCTGCGCCATACCAGGCTTGGCTACCTCAACAGAG
>NZ_JAUSCG010000189.1 GCF_030651615.1 Methanocalculus sp. | reverse complement strand
GCCTCCCAAATATCCTTGATGAGAGCGTACCGTTTGGAAAGGACGACACCGAAAATGTCGAGATAAAGCGGGTAGGAACCCCCAGAATCTTTTCATTTCCGGTGCAAAATCATGGTCAGCTTGCCGTCGATAAGGGATGGGCGGATTTTGAACGGGCCGCACGGACATCCGGTGCAGGGTTTTCTTATCTCAAAGGTAACCTGGCCCTCCTAGACATGGCACTTCAGCGATATGCCATAGATCTCCTGATGAAGAAGGGCTTTACCCCTATCATCCCCCCCTATATGATGAACCGTTCGTCATATGAAGGGGTGACCGATCTCGCTGACTTTGAAGATGTGATGTATAAGATCGAAGATGCGGACAGCTATCTGATAGCTACGAGCGAACATCCGATGTGTGCGATGTACCAGGATGAGATCTTTGAAGAGAAGGACCTCCCACTTCGCCTTGCAGGCCTCTCACCATGTTTCAGAAAAGAGATCGGATCTCACGGAATAGATTCGAAAGGATTGTTCCGTGTTCACCAGTTCCATAAAGTAGAGCAGTTCGTCTTCTGTAAACCTGAAGATTCACCGGCGATTCATGAGGAGCTTCTTGCCAATGCAGAAGAACTCTATACAAACCTTGGCCTTCCCTATCATGTCGTTCTTATCTGCACAGGCGACATAGGAACCGTTGCAGCAAAGAAGTATGATATTGAGGTCTGGATGCCACGTGAAGAGGCATACAGAGAGGTAGTCTCCTGTTCAAACTGCACTGCATACCAGGCTGTCAGGCTTGGGATGAGGATGCGTGACCCATCCAATTTTGAACAAAAACACCATATCCACACCTTAAACTCAACAGAGGTGGCCACCTCACGGACGATCAGGGCGATCCTTGAGAACTACCAGCAGGAAGACGGGTCTGTTGAGATTCCGGTTGTTCTCCGCCCATACATGAACGATCAGGAGTATCTCTGATCTATCCCATCTTTTCTGCCGCATATCGTGCAAGAGCAATGATCGTAAGAATGGGAGGTGATCCCGGTGCTGCCGGGAGAGCTGAGGCATCAGTAACATAGAGCCCCGGTAGTGCCGTCTTAAGCGTTGTATCGAGTGAAACACCGATCCGTGCTGTTCCACAGGGGTGTGATCCCCTGAGAGGGGCGGTGACAAATGTCTTTGGGTTCACACCGGACTCTGTTAGAAGAGAAGCTGCGGTTGCAACCCCCCTGATGAGCCGCTCAGAGTCCCCAACCGTAACCCTCTTCGTAATTGTACTACCGACAGATCCGTCATCGTCATCCTTAATCTTCACCATCATACCGATGATATCTTCAGGTTTTGCTGGTATCCCCTTCTCATGAAGGAGGTTTTGGAGAGGGCGCGAATAATGAGGAAGGATGATCCCACCGTCGAAGGGGCTGTACGCTCCCATCGGAACATCCTGATTCATCCCAATATCCTGAAAGAGACCTCCGATTGAAACGAAGGTATCGGCAAACAGGGGAGTTGTCTGAAGTGAGAGTGTCTGGAGAAACCGGGGTGTTTCAAGAGCTCCCGCTGCAAGGATGACGAGATCATCCCTGTACTCAACTGATCCGACCCTGACACCCGCAGCCTCTCCATGATGAACGATCACCTCATTAGCTGCTCTCTCTGTGATCACCTTCGCTCCATATTCCTTTGCTTTCAAAACGAACCTGAGTGCGGACCAGCGTGCATCATGGGGGCATCCGAATGCACAGAGACCATCCATATAACACCGATCCGGATCGATAAACTTCGGCATCCGGTGCATAGGTAATCCGAATTTTTCTGCTGCATCCATCAGGCGGCGGGTACCGGGTCCGATCAGGTGATCGGGGAGTGTGCGGACGGCAAGCTCTTTCTCAACAGCTGCAAAATGCCGCGATAGATCAATACCCAGTGCCTGCAACTCATCTTCAAGGCATCGCAGAGCATTTCCACCGGAGACCATTGTCGTGCCGCCAAGACAGAATGTCCGCATCAGTCGGACACCTGCATCCACGTTTGCATAGCACCGTCCTGCCTCTCTTTCTGGAACTAACGGCCCTCTCTCAATGATCAGAACCTTATGCCCCGCTTCTGCGAGATATCTGGCAACAGCTGCCCCACCTGCACCCGATCCGACGATGATCGCCATAGTGGTGTATAAGCTGGTATTAGGATTAAGTAACTTCCCTGGGATGACCTTCCCCAAATCTTAACTCTTTCTATGCCTATTCTCTGTTGGGAATATGGATCTTGGCGTTGGAAAGGTAGGAGATCGCGATCTCGGCATCAGTGCTCAGGAACTTGTCACCGGGAGGACATGCGTCATCGCTCAGTCGGGGGCAGGGAAGAGCTGGGGTATTGCGGTCCTCTGTGAGCATCTCTGTAAATCCTATATCGGCTTCTGTTTAATCGACACCGAGGGTGAATACTTCTCACTCAAGGATCGGTTTCCAATCATCTGGATTGGATCGGATGAAGACTGTGATTTTGATATCGAAACAGTCGATCTCTATACGGTGATGAGGGATGCCATCCTCTCTTCACGGCATATCATCTTCGATGTCTCAGAGGTGGATATGCGGGTGAAAGCAACTGCACTTGTCAATATACTGTATGAACTTGAATCTGAGCTGAGAAAGCCTTACCTCCTCATCGTTGAAGAAGCTGACAAGTTTATTCCTCAGTCGAGAGACTCGATCAAGATGATCGAAGAGATCTCACGACGTGGAAGAAAGCGGGGGCTTGGTCTCCTTGTTGCCACCCAGCGTCCATCGCTTGTACAGAAGAATGTCCTCAGCCAGTGCAATAACCAGATCATCGGAAAACTCACAATAGATAACGATTTGAAAGCGGTTGCTCACTTCTTTGATTCGAGAAGAGAGGTGGAAGAACTGATTACTCTCAATCCCGGCGAATTCTATGTGATGGGGGGTCTTGTGAGTGAGAAGACGCTGATGATGTTTGGAGGGCGGGAGACGAAGCACCGGGGAGTAACCCCCCAGATTACTCCGGGGAGACCAAAGGAGATAGAAGAGCCTATACCAATTCAGACAGAGGCGGCACCTATCCCAGAACCTCCAAAATCACCCCCCCCTGAAGAGGAAGGGGAGGAAGAAGAGAGCAGCCGTGTTATTCCGGGAAGCCCGATTGAAGAACAGCCAGAATTAAATACTGCGATCCCGACACTCCTTCAACGTGACGAAGCACTTCGGATTGTGCAGGGGCTCTGTAAGCGGAGTTTCTGGAGGCGGAGATATCTTGAGAGGATCACCCATTTTGAGCGGGTATCATGGCCCTTACTCGTTCTTGAGGTGAAGTACCTCGCAGGCATGCTGAAGAAGAGTACACGAAAGTCATCGTTTATTCTTGAGGCTTTTCATGGGAACCGTGCCGATCTCTCTGACGGACTGATGATCAGACCTGGTTTTTCCGAGCTGATAGGACTTGATGAGGCAGCGGTTGCCATACTATCTGCTCTTTCCCCTGCTGGTCTGACCGTACTTGAGATCGAGGCAGAAACAAGCCTCAGACCGATTGAGGTGAAGAAGGCGATCAAACTCCTTCAGAAACAACATCGTATCACCATGATGAAGTCTGAAGAAGGGGCTGTAGTTTACATCCCCCTCCTGGATCATCCGATCCCAAAACTATCAAATCTTCATTATACGATTAAACAAAAGCTTCACCCCCTTTCCGGGGAGACAAGAAATCCAATGGTTACTGAGGACGAACTCAGAAAGATACTCAAAGGAATTGAACGAACTTCTGAGATCACAAAGATCAGGATGATCTATTACCCTGTATATGAGGCGAGGATCGCATCGGAATCCGGAGGGCGTCAACTCTTTATTGATGGTGTGACGGGGCGCGAGATCATCGGGCTTTCAGCTCCATAACGTTTTTTCCTGATAAAACGTAGTATAAGTGTTTTTCTGCGCAAAAGTTATACGCCGAAACGTCTTTGGAAGGGTATGGAAGATCTTGATTCATTTCGGTGTATCGTCTGCGGATATGTGTATGATCCATTGAGAGGTGAACCACTCCGGGGAATCGAGCCAGGAACGGCGTTTGAAGATCTCCCTGATGATTATGTCTGTCCGGTCTGCGGTGTCGCAGTTATAACTCAGAATTCTGCATTTGTCAGGATAGAACCGGTAGAGGATGTATGCAGGCTTGACCGGTTATATGGGGAAAGATAAGAATAAGGGGAAGAGATGTCTCTGCTTCCTGATGCAACAATCCTTTCAGATCTGGATATCCGGCTTCTTCAGCAGATAAAGGAGTGTTCCCTCCTCGATGCCTTCACCTCTTGCAACCTCACCTGCATTCATAAACCCGTTCTTTTCCAGTACCCGGATTGATGCGATCATGTCCGGATACGTGGTTGCGATGATCTGCTCTATTCCGATGAGCGAGAAGATACCAGGGATCAAGCCTTTTACCGCTTCAGTTGCATACCCCAGACATCGGTACTCTTCTAAAACAGAATACCCAATAACAATACTATCACCTGAAACCGGCGATGATGCAATCCCCCCGCTTCCGATTAATGTCCGTCTCCCTTTTGATCGGTCATCCCTTATCCAGTACCAGCAGGTGAAGTACGGATCACGTTCTTCTTCGATCATCAAAATAAATGATGAGAGTGTCTCCTCATCAAGGAGAGGCGGTGGCCATGCTCCGGGCACATACGCCCGGAGGAGTGTTGATAGTGCTTGTCTGTCGCCTTGTTCACTCTTCAGCATTTCAATGGTTGCAGGGATGAGATGGAGGCGATCCGTACGAATGGGAGTTTGGAATGGTTGTACCATGTTCAGGCTCATAATAGAGATTCAAATAAACAATGCGAGAGGCCGGATTCGAACCGGCGAACCCCTGCGAGACTGGACCCTAAATCCAGCGCCTTTGACCTGGCTCGGCTACTCTCGCACACAATTAACAAGTTCGTATCTTATTAGCCGTCAAACAATAAAAAACAGAACTATCTCACCATACAGGATTGAAAAAATACTCATGCCCGTTGCAGCACAATTTTTTGAGATGAATCACCGTAATCGAAGACGTTCAGTTGAAAAATATGTATTGGCATTCTTTTATTTGATCATCAGAGTATCAAAGAGTAATATGTTGTCTGTGAATCCTCACTCAGATTCCCGCTATCTGTCGCTCTTACGATCGCCGGATGAGGCCGTCAGCCATATAAAAAGTGGCGAAACCATCGTGTATGGAATGAATATCTGCCAGCCTCCGGCACTACTTGGGGCAATTGCAGATCATGTCTCTGCTCATAAACTCAAAGATGTGAACATCTACACATTTCTTCCGAGAGAACATGCACAATCGACTGTTCTTTCCCCAAATCTCTGTGATCAGATAACTCATCATTCATGGTTTACCGGAGAAGCTGACCGGATGATGACCAGGTACGGGTTGAGTTATCATGTTCCATCCTATCTCCACCAGATTCCACGATTATGCAGGGATTTTATGGAGATTGATACGGTGGTTACCACCGTTTCGCCGATGGATAAATCCGGATTTTTCAGTTTTGGCACAGGAAATGATTATATTTCTACAGCAACCCGATATGGAAAAAAAGTAATTCTAGAGGTAAACCAAAATATGCCCCGTGTTTTTGGAGATTCACAGATTCATATCTCTGATATTGATGGGATTGTTGAATGTAACATGCCTCTGTTAGAATTGGTAAGTCCCGGAGAGAAACCGGAAGATGCGATCATCGGACCAATGATTGCCGGGATGATCCCCGATGAAGCAACAATACAACTTGGAATCGGAGGGCTTCCAAATGCAGTTACAAGATCGCTTATAAATCATTCAAATCTCGGTATCCACACAGAGCTGTTCACCGAAGGGATGGTTAACCTGATTGATAAAGGAGTTATTACCGGGAAGAAGAAAAATCTCCATCAACATAAACATATCTTTACCACAGCCGCTGGAACAAAGCATATGTACGACTTTATGAATGATAATCCTTCAATCGAAAGCTATCCTGCATCGTATGTCTGTTCACCCGCCGTTATTGCAAAAAATGACACAATGATCTCGATTAATTCTATTCTTGAAGTTGACCTTCTTGGACAGGCAAATGCCGAATATCTGTCAGGCTCCCTGTTCAGCGGAACAGGCGGGCAGCTCGATTTTGTTCGGGGAGCTTTCGACTCACAAGGTGGAAGATCGATTCTTGCGTTCTACTCTACAGCGAAAGGGGGGACGATATCGAAGATTGTTCCGCGACTCAAAGAAGGGTCCGCAATAACAACCCCAAGACAGGATATTCACTATCTGGTCACTGAATACGGAATTACTAACATGAAAGGGAAAGATACCAGACAACGGGCACTGGCAATCATTGATCTGGCACACCCGTCATTTCGAGATGCATTACTCCGAGAAGCTGATATGATGGGGATAATCTGACCCGTTTTCCCATCTTGAGAAAGCAGCCGGATTATAAAAATCCAATTCCTGATTCAGAGATCTGCCAGTATTGATCTAACCCATCATCTCCTGTTCTTTTGCAGTCCTGAGCTCCCGTATCAGAACCGCATACCCGGCGGCGACGAGGGCGATAAAGAGGGGGCCGAGGATAAAACCGATGAGCCCCATCACTGCAAGACCACCGAAGAACCCAATCCACATCAACAGAGGATTCAGCTTGGCACGCATCCCCATAATGAGCGGTCTGAACAGGAGATCAGGCATTGCGCATACAATCGGGTACCCGATTATGGCGATCAGAGCCGCACTCCTGAGATCCCCAATAGATACTGCATATATTCCAAGGAAGACCATCAGCAGTGAAGGGCCGAGGATCGGGACCAACTGGAACAGTGCCGCAAGTGTCGCATAAAACAGAACATAATCGTATCCAAGGAAGTAGAAGAATGGAACTGCAAGAAGAAATGTGATGATTGCAGTTATGATATGGACGACATAGATCGCATACAGGGTATCAACTGCCACCTTTGAAACCTCCACACATGCTGACGAGAGCCTGCCCGGAAGGACACCGATCAACTCTGTGTATATCTCATCGCTTTTATACAGAAACGCCATCAATGCCATCAGAAAGATTAGAATCTTCACCAGAATCATTGGGGCCTGATACACGAGACTCGTAGACCATGCAGAAAGAGTGTCGAGCTGAAGTATAATCCAATCATTCATCTCAGTCTGACTGATTGTTGGTGTACCGGCTGCTCCGATTGCCCCAAACCAGGTGAGGATGGTATCGATGAGATATGAAATGTAATCGGCATGGGTGTAAAAGATTGCAATCGTAAAGCCGATTGCTGAGGAGGCAATAAGAACAACAAGACTTGCTATGAGAAAAGATGATATAAACGGATTGATCTTTCGGGTTAAAAAGCGTTGAATCGGCAGGAGGACGACAGCAAGGGTGCCCGCGATGATGATTACGCCAAGAAGCTCCCAGAATGCAAGGGCGGCGACTACCATGATTGCACCGACGCAAAGCACTATATTTCTGTCAGGATAACCTCCAACGGTCATATAACAGAGTAATACTCCTCAATAGGTAATAATATAGTGATATTATGCCCGGATTTGAATGTCAGAATCATAAGGTTTTACTATACCTGCGATGATATAACGAATCATCTGGATGAGTCATGCTTGAAGAATATGGACAGATACTCATTGCAACCGCCATTGCATGGATTCTCTTTGTAACAATCGATGTTTTCTGGAGGCTTCCTGAGAAAGGGGGCGTCAGTGGCGCGGATGCGATCGGCTCTGCGATTGCAAAGCATGGCGGAGATCAGCATGGCGGATGGATGATAGGGAATATCGTATCCTCCCCCGATGCATCGGCCGGAACCCTTCTCGCCGCCTGCGGATTCTTTGTTGCAGGTATTCCCGGAGGAATTGCTGCTGCTGCTCTGGTCTATGCAGGGAACAGAATCTGCCATGATAGCGGATATGCGGGAACGAGCGGGGCACTAATCGCCACCTTTGTCATCGCCGGGTGCATGCAGATCGGATTCGGAGCCTCTGACTTTATTGTAGGAACAGTCATTGCAATTCTTACAATTCAGGGAATCTCCCACCCCCATGCAAGCCGCATCCTCGGCCGCCTCTGGAGGTGGAGAGCCTGATTGCTGCTTCAATCTGCCTTATCATCGCCGTTTATTGTGCAATCAGGGCAGTTCTGGAACGGGAGACGCTTCTCAAACTCCCATTTGTGAATGTGATGAACTTTGGAATTGCCGGGTTGATCGTTCTGATCCTCCCCCATCCGCTCACCCTTGTGGCTGCTGCTGCATATTTTGTCGGATCAACCCTTGAAGCAAATGCAATCGCAAGCGCCTATGCACGGAGGGAGCAGCCATGATCGAATCACTCATCACCATCGGTCTGACACTCCTGATCTTCCTCGGTGCAGCTGCGACAGCACTCTGGAAGAATCCGTTTGATAAACTGATCGGATTATCCATACTCTCAGGAGGGGTCATACCATTCATCGTCATGAGGGGGTATCTGGACGTTGCAATCATTGTTGCTCTCGTCATCCCGGTATCAACCATCTTTATCCTTCTCCTCCTCGGGAGGCGGACCTCATGACACCTGAATTTATCCTCGGACTTGGTCTCATCCTCCTTGGAACCATGTCAGTCGCATGGCCCTCTCCAAAAGACTATCTGACCCGGCTGATCAACCTGGAGATACCGGCTTTCGGACTCCTCCTCGTGATGCTCTCCTTTGATGAGATGCTGGCATTGCTGACGTTTATTGCTGTTACAACAGTCTCAACATTCATCTTTGTCAGGGTGATAGGAAAGAGGGAGGCGATCAACTGATGATCCGCAGACTTTCACGAATCCTTTCAGACTTTGATAAACTCTCACAGGTCTATGCCGTCCTTGTGATCATCGTTATCATCGGCGGCCTTCTCACGATCCCCTCGCTTGAATATCAGGGGGATCGACTCTATCCAAAGACGATTCAACGAGACAGCCCCCTTGACCCATATGACCGTGGCGGCATACCCTTTGAAAAGACCGAAGTACAGGCAGAATATCCGGATAACAGTCCGTACCTTGGGTATGTTACCGCATACCTGACACCCTTCTCTCTTGCACTTGCCACGCTTACCCATCATGTCGGCACAACGATCGTTGCTCATCCCGGCGGAATCATCGACGAGATCCTCTACAACACACGGGGTCTTGATACCGTCGTTGAGACGAGCATACTCTTTGTTGCATTCGGAATCGCATCATTCCTCTTCCTGCGGAGGGATGAAGAGTGATCGGTATGTATCAAACCGGGCTTATTGCCGCCTTCATATGTATCATCATCGCCTTCATATCACTCTATCAGGAGACCGATGACCTGCACAGGCTCATCCTCACTGATCTCGCTGAGATCATGGCACTCCTCCTCATTGCTCTTGTTGCAACCGACCTTGCTGAAGCACTGATACTTCCGGGGCTTGTTGTGATGATAGCGGAACTTATGGCCCTTGCCGAGATCTATCTGGTGAAAGAAGGGATACAGCGGAAGAAGATCTCATGTCCCCTTGATATCGAGGTGATACAGACTGCACCTCCGATCCTCGCGGGAATCCTCGTTCTGTATGGGATAATCCTATCTGGATTCTCAGGAGGTGCAGTCGCAGGGCTTGGGATCATCTTCTATTGTGTCTGCAAAGGAAGTGACGAACAGTTCGCCCTCATCGAGACGGCGAGTGGTTATGCATGGGTAGCCTGGATAGCCGCCTTCTTCATCTTCCTCATCCTTCCGGAGCAGTGGTTCTTTGCGGTGATGATCGCCGGTGGCGCCATCCTCGTAAAAGTGATGGCAAAATTCTCTCTTATAGGGACCATGAGTGGTGATCCGAATGTTTGATCAGGGTATTGAAGGTGCCGGACTCTTCATGATAGCATTTGGGGATATCGTTCCCTACTTCAGTGTCTACACAGCAACCCTCTTTGCATTTGCAATAATCTTCATCCTGCTTGCCGCATTCAGCATTCCTGAAAAGCAGATTGATATCATCTTCGGCGGTGATGCCTACTATGCAAAAGAGATCAAGCCCGAAGATCTCCGATTCCAGCGGTTTATGGCACTCGCCTGCGGAGCTGCAACCCTTGGCGCTGTGGTGACGGGTGACATCTTCAATTTCACCCTCTTTGCCGCAATGATCGGGATTACAAACATCGGAATTGTCGCCAGTTCAAGGAACCGTCACGTATTGAATGCCGCATACCAGTATGGGATCGTTGCGATGATCGCCTCTGTTCCGCTCTTTGGCGGGGCAGCCATGATACTTGCAACGACCGGAACCCTCTCGATATGGACACTTGCAGGCATTGGAGCAGCCCCCCTCCTTGCAAAGATTCTCCTCGTCCTCGGGGTTATGGGTGAGGGTATGGCACCGTTTTA
>NZ_JAUSCG010000183.1 GCF_030651615.1 Methanocalculus sp. | reverse complement strand
GCATCACGATCAGTTTCTGCAGCTCCTCTTTCACTCTGGCAAGCATCTGGTCATAGGGACCGCGCACAATATGATCGGCATCGAGATCAAAGATCACGTCCGCACCACTCCACCCCTTCTCATCCATCGTTGGGGCAGCAGGATGTTCATAGTAGGCTGTTGAGTAGTACACATGGGCTGGCGTCATCGATCTGAGATACGAGAAGAGTTCCTCCTGAGCCGTAAATGAGAGATGACGCCGCATGCCAGGTGTACTTCTGGTTCCAAAGAACATGAAACCCCACTCCCGCTGATCCAATGAATCCGGTACCCGGAGGGGTGGAGTCATCTTGATTTTGCCGGAATAATAGTCAGAAAACCGGTTTCTGAGGAACTCAACGGTAGCAGGCTTCATAACAGTCTTTTCACCATATATGGGCCTTCCCGCAGATAGCCCTGTTTACGATAGTAAGGACGCACGCCAATACCACTCATTACTGCGAGACGGGCATATCCGGCTTCCGCTGCTGTCTCTTCAGCTACCTGAAGAAGAAGCCGTCCACTTGACCGGTGCTGGCGTTCATCACCCGTCGGATCCCCGGAGATGGGGACGATACTTCCGTAGACATGAAGTTCACGTATCAGAGCAGCACCTTCCAGTTCTGATCGAAAGACCGTGCCAGGGAACCGAAGCCGGACAAAACCGATCAATGAATCCCCTGCTTCCTCCTGAATGAAGAATTCACGACCTCCACAACAGTCATAGGATATAGTTCGGATCTCACCTTCACCCGGACTCGGGCTCCGTCCGATCTCCCGGCACCGGATACACCGGCACCGCTTCCCCTGTGAGTGGAGGTATTTCTCTGCCAGTTGCCTGAAGTTTCCATGGCGTGAACCGGCGACGATAAGTTTTGCAGGGATGTCACGCTGAATCCGCTGGAGCCTGGTATACTCGGGGAGGTGCTCCTTCCCATAGGCAACAAGAGCAACCAGATCCTCTTCATCATAGGGGCTATAATCGCCACGGTTATAGAGCATCTCGATCTCTGAACCCGGTGTGACGAGGGTCGGGTAGATCTTCAGAAAGTCAGGGCAAAAATGCGGATCAGAGTAAAGCAGCCGGAACATCTCCTGATCTTTTTTAATATCGCTCCCGGGAAGATTCGGCATCATATGAAACCCGACCTTGAGTCCGGCATCCCTCAGGAGGCGGTTTGCCTCGATGCTATCGGCAACACTATGGCCACGCCGGTTAAAATCAAGGATCTCATCGAAGAGATGCTGAACTCCGACCTCCACTTTTGTGACCCCAAGCGAGAGCATCTTCCCGATATGCTCCCGCTTGCACCAATCGGGGCGGGTCTCAAAGGTGATAGCAACACACCGGACAATAGAACTCTCGTTTGCCTCTGCTGCCTCTTCATAGCTGCATTCATCAGATGAAGTATCAGGAAAATCATTCATCGCCCGAAGGCATGACGTGACGACATATTCCTGGTACTCAGGATCCCTTGCGGTGATCGTACCACCCATCACGATCAGCTCTGCTTTATCAACATGATGACCGAGACGGAGGAACTGGGTGAGTCTTGCATGCACCTGTTCATAGGGATCATATCCATGCTCCCTCCCCCGAAGGGCTGCCGGTTCCTCCCCGGTATAGCTCTGCGGTGATTTGAAAGGATGATTCGGCCCTCCCGGACAGGGGAGGCAGATCCCATGCGGACAAGGATGAGGAGAAGTCATGACTGCAATCGGGGCGACACCGGAGAGGGTCCTTGTCGGCTTAACCATCAGAATCCGCCTCAGATACTCCCGTTCATGCGGTTTTGCATATGACAGGATCGCCGAGTTCTTCGGAAATACAGGGAGGCGATATGTGCGGCAGACAGACAGTTTGATCCTCTGAATATCATCCGGAGAATCAGAAGAAGAGAGCCGGGAGATGATCTCCCGGTAGGCGGTATATTCGTCCATGAAAAAATCAGTGTTTCATTGCAATAGCAGAAACAGATTTACTCTGATAATCAGCCGTAATTGGCCCGGCATGCTCATGTATTTGATCTACGATCTCTTCTGCAAGTGTAAGAAGGGCCTCTTTATGAGAGTTTTTATTTTTATGTATATGAACGGGGGAGATGAGGAGAGAATCGTATTTGTTTGTTAACACAGCGTCGCCACTGACGGACTCGTAATATTTCTTTACGGTGACCATCAGCATGTGGAGATGTAATAGTTCTTCTTTCTGCACCCAATCACCTATGACATATGATTCTCTAATGAGTATCCAGATATAATTTATTGGTGATCTTTATATTCCAATTCACGCGCATACCCGGAACACTCATCGGCTCCGCAATTGGGGATGCAATGGGTGCGCCCTTTGAAGGGAGCGAGAATATTGCTCATATACCCAATCGGATGATCGGAGGCGGCCCTTTTCAGGCACGAAGAGGAGAGTATACAGATGACACCCTCCAGACGATCGCGCTTGCAGAGACGCTTGTCACCTGCCGGGGCTTCTCCACAATCGATTTTCTCAGCCGTCTTGTAAAAATGTTCAGGATGCACCCGGAATATTTTGGAAGAACCAGTAGCACAGTACTTCTGAAGATCATAGAAGGTATTCCACCAGAGAAGGCGACAGAGAGGAGTGGAAGGACAAACGGTGCTGTGATGCGGGGCTCCCCGATCGGTATCTTCTACCGGCCAGACCAGGTCCTCCTGATGAGCAGGATTGCCAGCGAGACGACACACGGGCATCCGGTTGCAGTTGCCTGCTCAGGTGTTGTCAACCAGATGATCTCGATCCTATGCAGGGGTGGATCAAGACAGGAGGCGTTCTTCACCGCACTTGAATCATGTGAAGTAGATGAGGTGAGAAGGCGGATTGCACTCCTCGGAGGAGTCCCCCTCATCCCTTCAATCGATGCCCTGGATACGACACACGCTGCAATAACCTGCTTTATGGAGTGCGGGACATTTAAAGAGATGATTCTTCGGGCGATCAGCCTTGGTGGAGATACCGATACGACAGCTGCGATCTGCGGAGCACTCGGCGGTGCATATCATGGATTACAGGGAATTCCAGGAGAATGGATAGCGGATCTTGAAGGGGCTCAAAGATTACTGATGCTTGAAGAAGAGGTATGGAATGCCGGGCAGAGATGATCTCCCGGTCAGATTGGAAGGAGTTCAACAAGCTTGAGGTTCCGCCTGCCACGCAGGCACTCATCAGGTGCACTCCCAAGAATCTGGGTGATGATGTACTTCTCCCCCTCATTCACCCCATCAGGATGACAGAGATCGAAACTGCGGCAGTCCTCCCGATTGCAGAGGTACTCATAGACGAGGCGGGAATTAGGAATTGCCATCTCACCTGCGATAAGCGCCACCACCGGTGCCTCCGTCACCTCAACAACGCGGGCACCATCTGCAAAGACAGGACAGGTATGGATCGTCGGCCTGATCCCAATGATTCTGTATTTTCTCCCTTCAACGAGATTATGACAGGCCTTTCTGACCTTGCACCCCTCACACTCCGAAATTGCTCCGTCATAGAAGAACTCATCACCTGTCTTTGCGAGTTTTACACCGATGAGCGTAACCCTGTTCTTTGATTCAGTCATCATCTTCACTCCTGGTAAAGCATCCTGACAAGTTTTGTTGCAGATTCCGCAGTAATACCCATATCAAAGATGGTAAAGCGTTCAGGACGTATCTCTTTTGCCCTTACAAGTGCCTCGGCAACAAGTTGATCTGAAAGACCAACATCTGCTGGTGTGGTCGGGGCTCCGATCGTTTTGAGGGAGTTGCGGATCCCCTGCCAGTCTCCACCATGGAGATACATCGAGATGATCGTCCCAATTCCGCAGGCTTCTCCATGGAGAACCTTTCCCGGAGCGAGCCGTTCAAGTGCATGTCCAAACTTATGCTCGCCTCCACTTGCAGGACGGGATGAACCTGCAATGCTCATCGCAACACCTGATGACACAAGTGCTTTCGTAACAGTCCATGCACTCTCTTCCGAATTTGGCCGGATCAGATGCGCATCCTTGACGAGGATCTCAGCGGTCATCCGTGAGAGGGCGACTGCATATTCTGAGATGACTTCGCCCCGGAGCCTGTGGGCGAGCTCCCAGTCGAGGATTGCAGTATAGTTTGAGATGATATCGGCGCACCCGGAAGCCAGGAGACGGTGCGGTGCGCCTGCAATGATGCCGGTATCGGCGACGACAGCAACCGGTGGATGGGCATCCAGAGATGAGCTCCCCTCATCTGTTGGAACTGATGCCCGGGATGACGCGATCCCATCGTGAGATGCGGCTGTTGGGACACTGATGAACTGGCAGTCAAGATTAAATGAAGCGATCTTTGCAGTATCGATCACCCTCCCCCCCCCTACAGCAATGATGACATCGGCATCAGATCCCACTTCCTCCACTGAGCAGATCGATTCAGGAGTGATCGAATCCGAGATGTAGAAAGTTAGATCGAAGAGATCTTCGAGGAGGGAGGCTACACGGGACCCGACTACTGCACTCGTCTTTGGACCGCTGAGAAGGAGGACAGAATCCCCCAGTGCAAGATCCTCAAGCACCCGTGGAATCTGGTCGAGGGCATCATGACCTATGACAACATCTCTTGGGAGCTGCATCCATTTCGACTTATCAAAAACTTTATTCTTAAGTATCTTGAAGTATTCTGGGCCCATTGAGATCGTTTCATGATTAGTGACTTCATATACAAATATTACATTGATCCTATCCGCTACGGAGAGGCATATACCATTGTCGATACCCTCACGTATGCAGCGATACTGATCGTCTCAGTCTACCTCGTGTACAGATGGCTGAAAGGAACAGGAATTGCGATTAATTCGGATTTTGTTCTCGCAACAATACCATTTGTCATCCTTGGAGGACTCCTGCGCGTGGTTGAAGATACCGGGATGATCGGATCAGACATTAAGTTCCTCCTGATAACACCTCTCATCTTCTTCACCATATTTGGGTTCACAATCCTATCTCTCGTCACTGCGAGGATTCTGGAGAGAGCTGAAGTTTTTTCTTCGTTCCTGATACCATACCGGATGGCGGGAGTCTTACTCTCAATCATTGCCGCCGGTCTGCTCGTCTGGTGGGGGATAACTGAGACACAACTGGATTTTGTGGTCTTCTTCACCATTCTGGCAATGGCAACAGTCACAACGGCCCTGACCTATGCTGCGCTGCGGTATCTGCTGAAATGGGAATATGTGAAGAACCCATTGTATATTCTTCTCATCTTCGGCCATCTCCTCGATGCGAGCGCGACAAGCTATGGGATCGATATACACCCAATCCGCTATGTGGAGCAGCATGTCGTCGGAGGCGCCCTCATCGACTGGGCAGGAACCGCATTTGCAATGTATCCATTGAAACTTGCAGTCCTCATTCCCGGTATCTATATCCTTGAGATGTACCGGCGAGAAAACGGTGAGAGCGGTCTTTGGTATCTCCTTCTCCTGGCGATGATCGTTGTCGGTATGGCTCCGGGTCTCAGGGGGATGATGAGGATGGTGCTCCATGTCTAAAGCCATCCTCTACAGCATTCTGCTGTCAGTTCTGATCTTCTCGGGATCAACACTTTTCGGGGCGGGACTCATCATCTACAATCCGGCTCTTGGAGATACCTTCATGGAAGTACTCCATGAGTCTCTTGACATTGAAGAGATGATGAACGACCCGCCTGCAACAATGGCTCTGAAGCTCTTTATGAACAATCTTCAGGCATGTATTATCCTCTTTCTCGGAGGAGTCACTTTTGGCCTTCTTACAGTGTTTATTCTGGCAATGAACGGTGTAATCGTCGGTGCAATCGCCCACATTGCACTCGGACTGCAGGGGGGGGTCTTTGTGATTGCAGCCCTGCTCCCTCACGGTATCGTTGAGCTGCCTGCCCTCTTCATTTCAGGAGCTCTTGGATTTATGCTTGCTTCTGCAATCCGAAGGGAATGGAATGGAGAAGGGGATGCTGCACTTGAGGCGATGCACTATGCATCACTCTTTGCAAAGACGGTGCTCCCCCTGCTTGTTATCGCAGCCATCACTGAGGCATTTATAACACCAGGTATCATAGTAATGGTCGTTTAGGTGGCATACTATGGAAGAAAAAACAGACGCACTCCCACCAATTGCTGATTTTAGTGCATGGTATAACGAGATCCTCAGGCGCGCAGAGATCATGGATGTCCGCTATCCTGTGAAGGGGCTGTACGTCTGGTACCCGTTTGGATTTGCGATCCGAAAGAATACCTACAACAGGCTCCGGGAGATTCTTGATGTAGACCATCAGGAGACGCTCTTCCCCCTCCTCATCCCTGATTATGAGTTTATGAAAGAGGCTGAGCATATCAAGGGGTTTGAAGAGGAGGTCTACTGGGTGACACATGGCGGTCTCTCGGAACTTGATGTGAAACTCGCACTCAGACCAACGAGCGAGACTGCAATCTACCCGATGTATGCACTCTGGGTACGGTCACATGCCGATCTCCCCCTGAAGCTCTACCAGATAGTCAATACTTTCCGGTACGAGACGAAGCATACCCGCCCCCTCATCAGGCTCCGGGAGATAACCTCCTTCAAGGAAGCCCACACCGTCCACTGCACCTGGGAAGAGGCGGCAGCACAGGTGGAAGAGGCGGTGAGACTCTACTCAGTCTTCTACCATGATCTCGGTGTGCCGATCCTGATATCAAGGCGTCCGGACTGGGACAAATTCCCTGGTGCAGATTACACTATCGCAGTTGACTGTATCATGCCGGACGGAAAGACCCTCCAGATCGGAACTGCCCACCATCTCGGGACTCATTTCTCAAAGACATACAATATCACCTATGAAGATACAGCAGGTGAACAGCAGCTCGCATACCAGACCTGTTACGGTATCTCTGAACGGTGCATTGCCTCGGTCATCTCTGTGCATGGCGACGACACCGGCCTTGTCCTCCCACCGCTCGTTGCACCGGTTCAGGTGGTCATCATCCCGATCATCATCGGGAAACGGAGGGACGAGGTGATGGCAGCAGCAGAGACACTTGCTGCGGATCTCAAGGCACTTGGCATCAGGGTTGAGCTCGATACCCGCGATATGCGGCCAGGGGCAAAATACTACCACTGGGAGCTGCATGGAGTGCCACTCAGGCTTGAGATCGGCCCCCGTGATATCGATGCGGGAACGATTGTGGCGGTTGACCGGTTCAAGGAGAAATGCCAGATCCGATCGGTCAATGAGGTGATCCCTCTGCTTGATGAGATCCAGGCGACGATCAGCCGGCATGCGGAAGATGCGGCATCAGGAAAGATCACCATCTGCTCGGGTATCGAGGAGATCAAAGTTGCAGTGGAATCCGGTGTCGCTGTCGCATCATGGTGCGGTGACCGGGGCTGCTCGGATCTGATCGAAGCTGAGACCGATGCCTCACTCCTCGGATCAGATCTTCGGGGTCCGCATGCCGAAAAGCTCGGCGGGGTCGGATGTGTAGTCTGTGGAAAAGTTGGAAAGGCAGCCCTGATCGGGCGGTCATATTAACTTTTTTTTGAGGAGAATAGTTACTCCCCATCAGACGCCGGGGGGGGTCTCTATCACAATCAAGCCATACTCTACCATCTCGTCGGCTTTTGAGCTATTCGCACGAATAATTATGCAGTACGAACCCTCTTCATCGGGCAGACATTTGAGCCGGTCATCTCACCCATCGCCCAGGCATATCGTTCCCGGATGGTCGGGGGGAGCTCCCTCTCCGGGATCGGGGTAAAACCCAGTGACTTGTAAAAGGGTACGAGCGGAAGGGTCGCATGCATGTAGAGATCGTCATCACCGCAGGCAGAGATGAGGGCCTCCATTGCAATTCTTCCATAGCCTTTTCCCCGGAACTCCTCCCAGGTGAAGACCCCGTCCACCTCAATACCATCTGTGTGGCGCTTACACCGGGATACACTCACGGGCGTATCTTCAACAAAGACGCAGAAGATCCGGTCGTTATCAGGATCTGATTTATTTGCATGATAGTCCAGCCAGATTTTTTCTGCAATGGAAAATTCATCTGCGATCAGCTCCCGAACCCGGATGACGAGGTGGATCTCCGAAAAGATTACAAGTACGGGTTTCTTTGCGATCTTTGCGACCTGTTTTGTCGTATTTCCAACAGGAATCTGCATCAGATAGTCCATGTGCCCATACCGGGACATCAGGATCATGGTAGCATTCTCCTCAAGCGCAGCCATGCAGATCTGTTTGGAGGGGGTGCCATACCGGATACGAATTGTTGAAGAAATTCCTACCGATTTCAGGTCCTCCTGGATACGACGCAGCCTTTCTTCCACTTCAGTTTCTGTTTGGTCCCGTGCCCCGAAATCGGCCTTTGCCTTCTGGATAACATGGAGGAGGACAACTTCGCTCATCCCGCTTATCCGCTTCAAGCCATCCAGGGCATCATACGCGGAACCGGAGAAATCCGTTGGATAGAGAATCTTTGCTACGATGGTGCGACAATCCTCTTCGGCCTTTTTCAGGCCGAAGAATGAGGAAGGATCAGATCTCATAATGAGGACATGACACCGGCTCCGGGTAAGGACATCAGTTGCACTGCGGCCGAGCAATGAGCCACTCAGGATGCCTTTGCGTGCGCCGATTACAATAAGGGGCGCCTTTTCCGTCCTGTTGACCTCAAGAATTGCTCTTGGGATATTGCCATCTGGTGCAACATCAACCCGTGTCATCACGTTGATACCGGTACAACCAAGTTGATCTTTCTGGACAGCAATCTGCCGCTCAGCCAGCTGCATTGCATAACGATCGGCTTCATTCCGGAAATGGATGAGCATAAGG
>NZ_JAUSCG010000179.1 GCF_030651615.1 Methanocalculus sp. | reverse complement strand
CTCTCGAGGTACGATCTGATATAGTCTATCTGGACATCGAGATCACGTGCAGCACCAAGCGATCGCGTAATGGAACGAACACCTTTTCTGAACCGGTTATAGTCCTTCCCGGAGAAGCAGCAGGCAAATATCGGAAGAGCTGCACGGGTTCGGCGGGAGGCAACACGCATCCGGTGAATGTACTCGATGTCATCTGATTCTCTGACGCCGTCTGCTTCGGCTGTGAGATCCCCCATGAGCTTTTGGAGGATCTCTGCACCAAAAAGGCAGAAACCCTCATCAATCTTCTTCTTGTTCCTTCCACCCATGCCAGACACCTCTGTGTTTGATCAGCCATGCCTGTGAGTTGCATGCACCATCTGGTGCGACAGGTCTGATCTTTTCGTACTTTCCATCGGAGTGAAGCCGCCAGGACTTCACATCATCCTTCAGATGGATCTTCATCACCCGGATTAATGCTCGTTTGATCGCGGCGTCCAGAACCGGGAATAGCACCTCAACCCGTCGCCTCAGATTCCTCTGCATCATGTCAGAACTCCCAAGGAGGACTTCGTCATCACCTCCGTTATGGAAATGATATATCCTTGCATGTTCGAGGAAACGCCCCACAATCGAGGTGATAGTGATATTTTCTGACACGCCGGGGATGCCGGGTCTCAATGCACAGAGTCCACGGACATTGAGATCCATCCGCACTCCCGCACAGGAAGCCCGATATAACCCCGCAATAATATCAGGATCAAGGAGTCCGTTGAGCTTCAATGCAATATACCCGTCTCCATGCTCCTGATGACAGCAGATCTCCCTGTCAATACGATCAAGGATTCCCTGCCTGAGAGTAACAGGGGCAACGAGGAGTTTTCTGTACTCCTCATGGCTGACATATCCGGTGAGAAGGTTGAAGAGTTCGGTAACATCAGCAGCAATCTTTGGATTCGCTGTCAGGTAACCGATATCACCGTAGATTTTCGTGGTGACCGTATTATAATTCCCGGAGCTGAGATGGACATACCGGCAGATCCCATCTGATTCACGCCTGACTATCATACAGAGTTTCGCATGGATCTTGAGCCGCTCATGCCCATAGACCACATGTACACCCTCCTGCTCAAGGGTTCGTGCCCAGGTGATGTTATTCTGCTCATCAAACTTCGCCTTCAGCTCAAGGACGACTGTCACCTGTTTCCCATGCTGGCGCGCCTTCATCAGAATATCAATGATCGGTGAGCCTTTGTCGATACGATAGAAGGTGATCTTGATCGCTAACACATCCCGATCTGTTGCCGCCTGCCTGAGGAGGCGAACAAGTGGGTTGAAACTATCATAGGGATGATAGAAGAAAAAATCTTGGAATCTGATCGCTGCAAAGAGATCGGATTCGGCTGAGAGGGGAATCGGGACAAACGGGATGAACGGTTCATCCAGAAGATCAGGGCGGGCAAGCCCATGCAGCTGCCAGAGGTCCGCATGACCGATGAAACCCGGAACCCCATAGACATCATTCTGCTTCAGACCAAGCCGCTCAGATATGAGAAGGATGAGATCTGTCGGCATCGCAGGATCAACCTCGAGGCGGACAGGAACACCGGTTCTTCTGCATTCCACACTCTCCTCGACCGCCGAAAGGAGATCTGATGCTTCATCGATGACCACTTTGATCTCTGCATCCCTCGTTAACCGGAATCGGTATGACCCTTCCACCCTCATTCCAGGGAAGAGGAGTGCGAGATTATCTGCGACCAGATCCTCAAGCAGAATAAAACGGCCAGTTGATCCCACCGGAATGAACCTGCCAAAGAGTGGAGATGGGATCTTCAGGCGGGCAAAGTAACGCCTCCCCTCAAGAGATCTCAGGACGACTGCAAGATTGATCGAGAGGTTTGATATGAAAGGGAATGGGCGTGCTGCATCGATCGCCATCGGGGTGAGGATCGGATAGATAGTCGTCCTGAAATATTCCCGAAGTATACTCTCCTCATCCACCGTAAGATCAGAGACTGAGATGATCGATATACCGGCTTTTTCAAGACGCGGCATGAGGTACTCCTTCCAGCATATCTCGTAGAGACGGTTCAGTTCATCAACCTCGATCTGTATCTTCCAGAGGAGATCTGATGGCATTGTTCCGTCAGGCGGGAGTTTCCAGACGCCGTCCTTCACCTGATGGCGGAGACCTGAAACCCGCACCATAAAGAACTCATCAAGATTGTTCCCACAGATCGCAAGGAACTTCACCTGTTCGAGGAGGGGGTGCATCTCATCATTCGCCTCTGCCAGCACCCTTCTGTTAAAAGCGAGCCAGGAAAGTTCACGGTTGATATAATATGAAGGGTTGTTGAAATGCTGTTGATCTTCAGAGACCATGCCAGACCCCCCTGTTCTGTACCATCCAGGATTGAGAGTTCAGGGGATCTGAACCGGCATCAACCCTCCGGTAATTCCCTCTTTCATCCATCAGTCTCATCTTCGCCGTATCCTTCAGATGAATCATCAGTATCTTATCAATGACAGCCTGCCTGATCCGTGAATCCTGAATCGGATACAGAATCTCAACCCTGCCATTCAGGTTTCGCGGCATCAGATCAGCAGATCCGATCAACACCTCTTCATCCCCCCCATTTCTGAAGTAATAAATCCGTGTATGTTCAAGGAATCTCCCGACGATTGAGGAGACGGTGATATTCTCTGAAACTCCTGTCATACCGGGTCGGAGACAGCAGATGCCACGCACCTGAAGATGTATTCTGACACCTTCCTGAGAAGCACGATAGAGTGCTGCGATACAGTCGGGGTCAACAAGCGCATTGCACTTAAATACAATATATCCACCTCCACTCTTCCTATGGGACTGGATCTCCCGGTTGATTCTCATGAGAATATCCTCACGCATACGCCCCATCTTCCCATGAGATACAAGGAATGTCCGATACCTGGTCTTTGCCGAATAACCGGTGAGTGCATTAAAGAGATCAGCTGCATCTGATCCGACTTTTGGATCTGCTGTGAAGAT
>NZ_JAUSCG010000178.1 GCF_030651615.1 Methanocalculus sp. | reverse complement strand
ATCTTCAGACCATCAAACGGATTATGGGCGCTCGACACAACCGGAAACCATCAGGTTGACACATACTTCGTACTCGGCATGAACGGAGATATACCGGTAGCCAGCAACTAGTCCGGAGAAAGAAAAAATATATCTCTTTTTTGAAATCTAACAATTATAAGGAATTAAATACTAATCCTTATTTCACTATACCCGGGATCCCGATGCTGAGATCGCCAGATAATCCTCAATAACCGTATTCGTCTCCCCAAGAGATCGAATCCTCCCATGATCAAGAGCAAGGCACCGTGAGCAGAGTTCACGAACACTTTCAAGTGCATGAGAGACATAGACGATCGTCTTTCCAGCCCGCTTAATCTCTTCAATCTTCTCAGTACATTTCCGCTGAAATGCCTCATCACCGACAGCAAAAACCTCATCAACGAGGAGAATATCAGGATCTGTCTGGATAGCAGTTGCAAAGGCAAGACGGATCGTCATACCTGAAGAGAAGTTTTTCAGGCGCATATGTTCAAAACGTCTCAAATCTGAGAAGTCAAGGATCTCATCATATCGAGTAGCTATACTCTTCTTTGAAAGACCCATAATCGATCCGTAGAGATAGATATTCTCCCGTGCCGAGAGATCGGGCTGGAACCCGACACCGAGTTCAAGAAAAGGAGCGATCTTTCCGTTTACATCCACAGTCCCCGAATCCGGGTAGAGAACACCTGCCAGGATCTTAAGGAGAGTACTCTTACCGCTCCCATTTGCCCCGATAACCCCAAAGGTCTCCCCTTTTTGAACAGAGAAACTAACATCCTTCAGAGCCCAGAACTCATCATACGCTGTATCTCTGCCAGGCAGCAGGCTTACAAGATGATCATAGGTCGTATGCTTCCGCTCCTTTGGTATCCGGAAGTGCTTCGAGAGAAGATCGACCTTAATAGCATACTCATCAGGTGATCGTCTCTGAGAGTTATGCAGTAGTTCCACCATCAGATCACCTCAGCAAAACGGCGCTCAAGTCGGTGGAAGAGGAGAGAACCAAAGAATGCAATCAGACATCCCGCCACAAATACCATGGAGATACTGAGAAGGGAGGGCATACTACCATACAGAAGGAAATCCCGGTAGATCTCCATCAGCATTGTCATAGGATTGAGCATATAATAACCGATATACGCTGTAGGTATGACACTGATCGGATAGACGATCGGCGAGAGGAAAAAGCCTGCCTGAAGAACCACATCCCATATCTGGTTCAAATCCCGGTAATATACATACAACGATGCAAGAAAGAGTGAGACCCCATAGACGAGCAACAGGTAGATCACGTGCACTATCGGGAAGAGGAGGATATATACCGTCACTCCGGCCCCAAGAATGAAAAGGAGCGGTATAAGCACCAGAAATTCAAGGATCGAGCTGATGAACGCCGAAAGTACAGAGCTGAGAACCAGAATCTGCCGGGGTATAAATATCTTGGTCACAAGCCCGGGCCTGCCAACAATTGAGCCCATCGCGGTCATTGTACCATTCACAAGGAATCGCCATACAATAATTCCAATAAGAATATAGAGTGCAAAACTCTCAACCTCAAACCGGAAGACATTGCTGAAGACAAAGTAGAGTACAAGCATCATCAGGAGCGGGTTTAACAGAGACCACGCAAACCCAAGTACCGAACTCTGGTACTTCACCTTAAGGTCACTAACCATGAGATTCCAGATGAGATCTCTATACTGTACCAGCCACATCCCGATACCTCCCAACCGAACTCCAGGTCAAAATAAATCTCATAACCTCACCATCCGGCACCGTCTGCCGCACCATCTTCCGTCTCCTGAGCATCGCCGGTGCACCCCGGAGTGCACCGATTTTAGCCTTCAGAATGGCCCATCCCCTCCCTTTCATCATATAATAGGGGATCACCGCAAGATTCCTCCCGATGATCCAGGGGAGTGAGGTGATGAGAATACGAACCGGAAAATCCTTCAGGACATACCAGAGTACATTCCGGTTGCCATAATAGACCGCAAGGTCAGACCCGACACCAGCGGTTCCGCCATGAATATGGTACACATGTGCATAAGGCGTATATACACATTTCCAGCCCAGAAGCCTTGCACGAAACGCCAGATCCACATCCTCCATATAGAGGAAGAAATCTTCATCAAAGAGCCCTACCTCTTCAAGCATCTGTCTCCGGTAAAGGGCGGCACCCGCACATGGGCCAAAGACTTCTTCAATCCGGTCATACTGGCCCATATCCTCCTCATACATCCCGCGATCCCAGGCAGCCCCGCTCCGGGAGATGCAGATCCCGGTTGAGTTAATCCGGCGATCAAAAAAGAGCATTTTCCCAGCAGTCATCCCAACACTATCATCCGGCTCCATCACCTCCATAAGATGGAAGAGACAGTCAGGATCTATCCGGGTATCGTTATTCAGTGTCATGATATACTCTCCGGACGCAACCCGGATACCCGCATTCACCCCACCGGCAAACCCGAGGTTTTCTGTAGCCCTGACAAGTATCACATCAGGAAAATGTGCCTTAAGATACTCGACACTCCCATCTGAGGAGGCGTTGTCGATGACGATCACTTCATAATCCCGGAACGTCTGGAGTGCAAGCGATGAGAGGCACAGCTCAAGATAATCCCTCCCATTGAAATTCACGATGATCACACTGATCATCCGCCCACCCTTGCTCAAAATGGATAATTACTCCTGCATCTTCTCTTTCTTCTGCTGTTGTACGAGGAGGCTGGCCCGGATCAGGCTGTCAAAAGTGCCTGCATCACTCCAGTGCCCTCCAAGAACGGTATGCACCATCTCACCAAGCCTGATGTACTCATTATTTACATCTGTTATCTCAAGCTCTCCCCGCCCTGAGGGTTTGAGCGTTTTCACGATCTGAAAGACCCGTGAATCATACATGTACATTCCGGTCACCGCGAGATCAGATTTTGGCTCCTGTGGTTTCTCCTCGATTGAGAGTACGCGTCCATTTTTTACTTCAGCAACACCGAACCGGTTTGGATCGGGAACCGGTTTTAAGAAGATCCGGGCCCCACCGGTAAAAGCCGATACATCATCTCTGATAGAGTCCTGGAAGATATTGTCACCAAGGATCACCGTAACACTGTCATCTCCTGCCCAGAGTTCCGCAAGCCCAAGCGCCTGAGCAATACCACCTGCCTCTTCCTGGATCTCATAGGTGATATGTACGCCATATTCGGCACCCGAACCGAGCAGTTCAAGGAAATGCCCGGCATGCCCCCGGCCGGATACGATCATGATCTCGGTGATACCGGCATCAATGAGGGTCTGCAAGGGATAGCAGATCATCGGTTTATCATAGACAGGCAGAAGGTGCTTATTCGTCACCTTGGTCAACGGGTACATACGAGAGCCGGTGCCTCCGGCAAGAATTACTCCTTTCATCATGTATCACCTTGTAGATAATCACTGAGCGCTTCTCTCCAGTGCCGGAGAGGCGTCGTCTTCGTATTGCTCAACACAGAAAATCTCGGGCGCACCGCCTTCCTCGGAAATTCTGCAGATGAACAGGGGACGGCATTTCCTATGAATGCTTGAGCAAACTCATACCAGGAACATGAACCATCATTGGTGATATGATAGATCCCGGATTCACATGATATGAGATCAGCAGTCTTCTCTGCAAGATCGACCGTATAGGTGGGCTTTCCAAACTGATCATGTACCACCTTCACCTGATCCATCCGTGTTGAGAGATCGCGTATTGTATCAACAAAGTTCCTGCCATACCTCCCAAAGAGCCATGACGTCCGGATGATCCGATAGTTTTTCATCTCACGGATGATCCTCTGTTCACCAAGCAGTTTCGATCTCCCATAGGCATTGACCGGGTTTGGCAGATCCGACTCAACGTACTCTTCCCGTGAGCCATCAAAGATATAATCTGTGCTGTAATGAACAAAGACAGCACCAGCATCCCTGCAGGCACGGGCGATGTATCCAGGACCTTCCCCGTTCACCGCAGAGGCGATCCCGACATGATCCTCACATCCGTCAACATCGGTATATGCAGCAGCATTGATCACCACATCCGGCACCAGATCAGCGATGCAGGCATACACCGCCTCTTCATCAGTGATATCCAGCTCATGACCCCGAAGAACAGCCTCTGGAAACACCCCCTGAAGAGCATGCCCGAGCATCCCGTTCGCCCCAAGGATCAATACTTTTTCTGGATTTACTGTTTTAATGGACGCCACCACCACTCATTCTCTGCGTACCAGGATACGGTCATCTCCATTGCCGTCTCAAAATCAAATACAGGTCTCCATCCCATAGACCGAATCTTTGTCGTATCCAGAGAATACCGCCAGTCGTGGCCGGGCCGGTCCTGCACATACTCGATCCTCGACTCATCTCTTCCGGAATGGGCAAGGAGGGAGTGGGTTATCTCAAGATTCGTCAACTCATTCCCGCTCCCGATATTATAGATCTCCCCCGGCGCCCCACGGCTGAGGATAAAGGCGATTGCCCGACAGTGATCAATCACATAAATCCAGTCCCGCACATTCTTACCAGTACCATAGACAGGGACCTTCTTCCCATCAAACAGATTCGTTGCAAAGAGAGGGATCAGTTTCTCAGGATACTGATACGGCCCGAAGTTATTGGTACACCGGGTGATGATCACCGGCAGACCATGAGTGATCCAGTATGACCTTGCGAGGAGATCAGATCCTGCCTTACTTGCAGAATAGGGGCTTGAAGGGTTGAGATTATCCAACTCAGTAAACGAGCCTTCAAACGTGCTTCCATAGACCTCATCTGTTGAGACATGGATGAAACGGGAGATTCCGTTCTTCAAGGCACCTTCAAGCAACACATGTGTCCCGAGCACATTCGTCCTGACAAAGACCGATGCATCTGATATCGATCGATCAACATGGCTCTCGGCAGCAAAATGGACGACCGCATCGACTCTGTGATTTGAAAAAATTCGAGAGACTATTGCCACATCGCAGATATCACCCTGCACAAACGTATAACGTGGATCGTTCTCGATATCCCTGAGATTTTCCGGGTTTCCGGCATAGGTGACCAGATCGAGGTTGATGATCTCACAATCCGGGTTGCCGGAGAGCATCTCACGTATAAAATTACTCCCGATGAAGCCAAGACCGCCGGTGACAAGAATCTTCATGGAGATCACCCGTGTTTCAGTCCGGGGAGGAGACCCCAGTCATAGGGGATCTCGTCGCTGTCCGGAGCAAGCCTGAATTCATCAGGCTCGGCATAGTTGTAGGGGAGGGTGGGGACACTGACAAAAAATGCCGTTTCAGGTCCAATCGCCTTGAACCCATGGTAGACCCCTGGAGGAACTGATATAAGCATCGGGTTCTTATCACCCACAAATAGTTCGATTATATTTCCATGAGTTGGGGAGTCTGGACGGCCATCATAGAGCACCACCTTCATCATCCCATGAACGCAGGTGAAGTTATCGGTCTGTTTTTTATGGTAATGCCATGCCTTCACAACCCCGGGATAGGCTGTGGTAAGGTAGACCTGACCAAACTGCTGGAACAGTTCGTCATCACACCTGAGGATCTCCATCAGCCAGCCCCGCTCGTCCGGGATGACACGAAGGCTCTTTTGGACGACGCCGTCTATTGATGCAACCATAGAGTAGTATGGGAGAGAAGTGAGGATAAGGGTTCTGCTGTACTCCTGGCCGGACAACATTCTAACGTCACCCATCCAACGAAAACAACAAGCAGGTATCTGCCTGATTCTGATGAATCACGCAGGCTGGTATTCAAAGATCTTCACCGCATTTGTACCGCCGAGGATCGATGGTGAGCGGTACACGAGGGAGTACTCCGGCAGATCCTCTGCATCAAAGTAATGGATCTGATAGTAGACCGAAGATTCAAGGATCTCCCAGAATGCTTCGGACTGGATGATATCCTGGCTCACACCACTGATCAGAAGGAGATTGGCAAAAGAACCCGGCCTGAACGACTCTGTTACCACATACCGGCAACCACGCCGATCCAGGATCTCCTGTGCAACAGCCACACTACCTGTTGTGAAGAATGTTGCCGAATCAACCATCCCGGTCTGGAAATTGTTTGAGACCACCGGTCGCTCACCAGAGTAGATGATCAGGTTTCCCCAGTACCAAAGACTCATCACTCCATATTCGGGGGTTAAAACGGGATCATCATAATATGAGGTCACCGGAGTCTCCTCCTTAAGAAATGCTGTTGCCATCATCCAGTCATCAGTAGGGGTCCCGGCAATGGCAGTCTGGATATGTGCAGCAGAATAGACGGTCGGAGCAAAGATGATCAGAGCTACAAGAGAGAGAGCAAGACTAACATGTTTTTTCACCGGCTTTTGGCTATTTTCAGGCTTCTTCCTCTTTCCGGATGCGATCGCAGCCTTCTCTTTATGGTGTGAAGCGGTCAGTTGCTCTCCAAAACCGACATACATAAGCACCCGGACGAGGCCATACCCCCCGGCAACTGCAATCGGCAGTGCAAAGACATAAAGGAACCGCATCTGGAAGGCAACAAGTACAAACGATACCAGGAAAAGTACTGAGAAGAGGATCGCTCCATCATCAATCTCTCTCTTCTGCCATTGGTATGAGATATAAATACCAAATCCTGCTATTGCGAGGAGGAGCGGGACCGAAAAGAGATCCCAGATCGGAGCCAGGGTGAAACTTCCTTCAGGGAAGAAAATAGAATGTGCCTCCACAATCGTGCCGAGGATCGGATCTCCACGGGTGACATAGGTGAGACCGGAGCTGATTGCATCCCACAGCGGCCTTGTGGCAAGGAACAGAGTAAGAAAACCGGCAATTCCAATACCCGCAAGGGAACCAAGATACACGGTGAATGGACGACCTGAAAGATATAAGGCAAGAAGACCGGCAATAGCCAGTATACAGAACCAGGCAGCGAGATATGCAGGCTGAAAGAGGGAGAGGGAGTCGGCCTGAAGATTGGTTGCGCAAAATACAAAACGGTTGATCAGTGCAGAGATCAATGCGGCAATTCCAAAGGAGAGCAGCCCGAAAACAAGGAGATCACGTGATGCTTCACCCTTCCATTGCCTGATAATAATGCCCGCAAAGAGAGCGAGCCCGATGATCCCACAATAGATTGGAGCTGAAGGGAACGAATAGAGGGCAATAAGGATGACAAAGGCCTGGATGACACCCAGATGATAGAGCCATTCCAAACGGCGAACCATCAGAAGATACACAAGAACCATCAGCGAGAGGAGGAAGGTCTCAAAGACATGGTGATCCACAAACCCAAAGAGGGAGACGAGGACGTGGGCCGGGAGAATGGCCGTGAACAGAGCAGCTGCAACGCCGTATTCAGTCCGCTCAAACAACAGCTTTCCAATGAAAAATGCCGGAATGATCATCAGAACGCCGATGACGACCGGGGATACCGCCCCCACCATCTCAATGAGGTGTATATCAGGATTGCCAAGCCCAAGCGCCCAGGAGAACGCTGCGATCATCTGATCAAAGAGCGGAGGCCAGCCGATCTCAAAACCATACGGATAATTGATATAGCTGTCTGAAAGGATGATATCCGGAAAATTCTCTGCAGCATGGATTATCCTCCGCATATGGTAGTATGCATCGGGTTCCAGAAACCTGATTGAACCCTGATAGAAGACAGTCGGAAGGCTCGATAATCGGAGAGCAAGTGCGGCAATAGCGATCCCAATGAGCGCACCTATCGTCCATCGGCCCTTGATATTCATGGTTCACTATGTGCGAATAGTAAAGATATACTTTTCAGTTTTGATGTATAAGCGGACATTGCTCTTTCGATCAACACAAAAATCATGATAGTATCGTGGAACTGTTACGTATTCAGCATCTGGGATGGAGTCAAGCGATTCATTAATTGGTACCAGCCACCAATCATCAGGTACATTTCAGATGAATATCGCCTATATCTATGATGCCATATACCCGTACATAAACGGCGGGGTGGAAAAACGGATTCATGAGCTTGCCATGCGGCTTGTCCGACGCAATCATGAAGTGCACCTCTATGGCATGCAGTTCTGGGAAGGGGAGGCGACATTCAAGAAAGATGGAGTCTGGTATCATGGTGTATCTCCGGCAAAACCATTCTATACAAAGGGACGACGGTCGATCGTCCAGCCCTTCTCCTTTGCATACATGCTGGGCAGGCACCTGAGAGGAAGAGACCATGATCTCATCGATTGCCAGAACTTTCCCTATATCCCGTCTTTTGCTGCCAGGTGGGCTACCCGAAAAACTCCCCTTATTATCACCTGGCATGAGGTGTGGGGAGATTACTGGTACCAGTACCTCGGGTCAGTCGGCATCATCGGAAAATATCTCGAGAAGAGAACAATATCACTTGCCGACAGGATGATTGCCGTATCACCGATGACGATTCTTGCACTCCGGGAACACGCAGCATCAGAAGAGATTGCCTGCATCCCAAACGGGATCG
>NZ_JAUSCG010000171.1 GCF_030651615.1 Methanocalculus sp. | reverse complement strand
TCTTCAAGAACGCCCGGCTTTTCGGTTCTGCAGGCGGCGGTGATCGCAGGTAATGCACGGGTCAGTTCATCGACTATCGTAAGCGTCGCCATCCGGGCAGTCCGTGAGAGCGGATTCAGATCGATCGTGATAACGACCCGCCCCATCTTCCGGAGGGCTTCACACCGATCTCCATCTTCAAGTGGAACGAGGATCACATCAGCTGAACCGATCCCATCAGGAAGGCAGAGTCCACGATCATGTCCGAGTGGGACGAGCCGCTCGCATGCACCTGAGAGCACGACCACTCCATGCTCCTCAAGATACCGGGATACACAGGCCATCCTCTCCTCGGTCCTGTGGAAGAGGTTCACCTCGACCGCTGCACCTGATGCCTTCTGGAGTTCTGCAATCGCTGATGCGGCAAGCGCAGCAGAATTGCCGTTTACAGAGATGACGGGGCGGCGGGCAGACATAAGCAGGAGGGCACAAAGACGCTCAGCTTCTGTCGCACTTGCAGTCGTCCTCTCGCCGATCAGGTAGTCAAACGCCTCGCCCCGCCCGTGCGCCGTCAGTCCTTCAAGAGAGAGGATGCCTCTCCGGGCTGCCTCTGCAAGTGATTCACGAACCTTAAGAGAGCGATACCGGGGATGATCTTCCGAAATCATGGTGTAACCTCCACTATCCCTGCACCGTCTCCTGCGATTGTAGTCGTATAGACCCTCCCAAAACGGGAGAGGAGTGCAGCAGCCCGATCACCTGTTGCAAAGACCCCTTCTCCGAGCATCGTCATACTTGCGGGAACCATTGCCTCATCACAGGCAGAGAGGATCTTTCGTATAACCGGAGTGATCAGTCCGGAAGACTCTGCAAACCGTCTGGAGAGCCGGATGAAATCATCCATATCAGAGGGGCAACAGCCCGGATAGGCTGATTGTACCCGCTCCATCGATTCAGCCGAACCGATCACATCCCGGGTTGATATCGGGCCGAGACTGATAATAGAAATTGGTCCTTGAAAGTCCATATTGCGGCTTATAACACCCCTGATACCAGGGAATGTCCGGCATACGAGGCCGCCCCCAAGTTCAGCCGCCACATCTCCAAGACCATTCCCATGAAGAACCTCGATCTCATGGGCAAGAAGAGCGATCTCATCCCCCGACATCGAGAGAGAGAAGAGTGCGTCTGCTGCTGTGATAGTTGCAAGGAGAGAAGCAGCAGAGAGGCCAAATCCGGAACCTATCGGAAGATTTGACTCAGACTGCACTGCCGCAGTCACCGAGAGCCGCCGGAGGGCTTCTTCAAGAGGGGGCGATCCAAAAGTCCGTACACCATCTGCAATGACGGTTACTGTCGTCTCAGCTGATCGTGTCACCGAGGCGATCACCCCCTCTTTTAAGACAATCCCCGCACCGATGCTTCCGGTCTCACCGGTGGTGGGTTTGGTTATCCGGGAGAAGTAGCCGGATATGTGGCCAGGAGAAAAGGCCTTCACAGACGACGGCATACTTCGAAAGCAACCTCCTCCTTTGTATTCACCCGCACCTCAAGATCCCTGCCCATGATGAGAAACGTACCCGTAGCAGATCCCATCACAGACGGCGGGTTGCAAACGACGAGTGATGCTCCACGCAAAAGAAGCTCACGCCCGGCGATCTCTGCATCATCTCCGAGTTTGAATCCGACAGTTATCACCTTCAGATCCGGTAGAACGAGATCGATTATTTTCGGAAGAGGATTCAGTTCAATCTGCCGGACCGTTCCTGAAGGGATCTTTCCAGCAACCCTTACCGGCGCATAATCCGAGATGGCAGCAGCACTGATGTAGATATCAATCCCCTCATCAAGCAGATGCTGAACCGCCTCACGCATCTCATCAGCCGTCTCCACATGAATATTCCGGACTGAGGGGAAGTGATCCATATGAACGACTGTTACATCAGCACCGAGCCGGAACGCCTCATACGCAAGGGCACGCCCCATCTGTCCGGTCGATCTTGTGGTAAGCACCCGGACATCATCAAACGGCTCTCTACAGGCACCGCTGGTGATCAGCACCTTCTTCCCCCTGAGTGGCTCTCCAAGCACCGCCCGTTCCGACCAGAGGACGATCTCATCAATTGCAGCAATCTTCGCCTTCCCCTCTTCGATCCGCGGAGGTATCACTTCAATACCAAACTCCTTCAGAATCTCCAGATTTCTGAGAACCGCCGGATGACGATACATGGAGTGGTGCATTGCAGGAACACAGACGATCCGCTGACCGCTCCCCAGAGCAGTTGTTGCAAAGGTCGTCACCGGGGTGTCATCAATCCCTGATGCGATCTTTCCAATGGTATTTGCAGTACACGGTGCAATCAGGAGGAGATCGGCCTCACGCTCATCTCCTGAATAGATCACGTGCTCAACATGACCGGTGATATCAACGATGGTATCCCGTCCTGTCGCATAGGTGAGGGCAGCAGGGCTCACAATTCCGGCTGCTGCATGCGACATCACCGCCTGCACAGTTGCCCCCTTCCTGCGGAGTTCATGAGCAAGCCGTACCGTCTCAACAGCGGCAATGCTCCCTGTCACCGCAAGGACGATCAGCTTTCCTTCAAGTGTCCGCCTCATCCAATCACCAGATCCATAACGCAATGCCAGCATTGTGGCGCATATTTCTTTACTTTATGCACTGAGATATCGGCATCATATCCATGCTCATGCAGAATACTCCGTACATCTCCTTCATCAGGACTCAGTGTATGAAGATGGATGATACTTCCAAAAGCAACATGCAGAAGCGCAGAGTCAAGATACTCTGTTGCTTCAAAATGACCCATAATCACCCTGTCATAGGTGCCTGAGAGCATATCCCGGCAATCCCCGCATTCGGCACGGATTTCTTCAGTGAGACCATTCTCGTCGATATTCTTCATAAGAAAACCGAATGAGTCGGGATTTAACTCCATCGCATGCACCATTCCGCCAGCGTCAGCAGCAGTGAGGGTGAAGTACCCGATGCCCGCAAACATATCGGCTATCCGCTCTTCCTTTCCGGAAGAGGAGATGAGCGATCTCATTCTCTGTTTCTCCCCACGGTTTCCCTGGGAGAACATCACCTTCGTCGGATCAAGCCGGTACGAGATGCCGCACTCTCGATGGAGCACCTCATGGGGACTGCCATAGATCACCTCATATGCAGGAATTCGAAGCGATCCGGAGTGTCCGGGAATAAAAAGGATACATGTCGGCTGCTCCCTGACCATCAGATCTGCGACATCATCAGAGTCCGGCCTCCTTCCATGAAAGAGGATCGTATCGCCGAGCCGCTGGTACCC
>NZ_JAUSCG010000162.1 GCF_030651615.1 Methanocalculus sp. | reverse complement strand
GACTCAGATCAAACCGACTCCGATGCTTGGGATGGTTGGAGTGGGCGAACTCATCACCTGTAACCGGCCTCCTGCGGGTGCAACTCTTGTCCTTGTCGGAACGACAGAGCAGGCTCTCGGAGGTTCGATCCTTGACTGTGTCACCGGATGCGGCGGAGAAGCACCCTCTGCCGGGGAAGTTCAGATTGTAACGGCTATCCGTGATCTCGTCAGAAAGGGTGAACTTCTTGCGGCAACAGACCTCTCTCGTGCCGGACTCCTCAAAGCCCTCACAAAGATCGCTCCCTGTTCATCTGTTACAATTCCGGGAGATCCGATAACGACCCTCTTCTCAGAGTCATATGCGAGGTTCCTTGTGGCTGTCAGCGATCCTTCTGTCCTGAGTGCACTCCCGCATGCCATCCTTGGCACAGTCGGTGGTGACGCCCTCAGGATCAGATCCGCCGATGGCACGATCACGATCACTCCGGAGGATCTGGCCGGATATTCTGGCACAATCCGTCATCTGATGAGAGCACATTAGGATCTGGCAAGATCCCAGACAGCCCTCTTCAGGGCTGTAATCTCCTCTTCATCCCGCACTCCCCGCATGGTGAAGCTGATATGGTGGCGGCTGATGACGTCCATCCCAAGTGCCGCCGCACGCTCCGACATAATCGGGAGTGTCTCTCCGGGTGAGCCTCCTGAGGTGCAGACGATGATAACTTTTTTTCCTGTGCTGTTCTGTATGGCCTTCATGATCGAATTTGCCGCAGGTGTCGGACGAAATGCCCAGACCGGAGTGCCGATGATGATAAGATCGTATCCTGCTACATCGATCGTATCCGGATCGATATCGGCAAGAGCCCCCATATGTGCTTTCGGTGCACCTATCAGGTACATTGTTGCTTTACCATATCCGCTCCTGTCCTTTACCCTGATGAGTTCAGCACCGACGGATTTTGCCAGCTCTTCCATCACCGCATGAGTATGCCCTGTCTCGCTATGGTAGATACAGATGGTGCGCATACTGCCGTATGCGATCTTATTGGTAATAAAAAGTGTGAAGAAAATAGAGTTATTTATTTTTAAACTGAGGCATGTCTTTACGAAGTTCGGCTCCGACATACTCAATCTCATGTTCTTCATCGGCACGGGTCAGTGCGTTAAAGACGGGTCTGCCGACCATATTCTCAAGGATCCATTCCTTTGCGAAGGTGCCGTTCTGAATCTCGGCGAGGATCTCCTGCATCTCCATCTGGCTCTCAGGACCGATGACACGGGGGCCCCGGGTCAGATCGCCGTACTGGGCGGTGTTGCTGATGTACCTGCGCATCTTCGTGAATCCACCCTCATAGATGAGATCGATGATCAGCTTCGTCTCATGAAGGACTTCAAGGTATGCCATCTCCGGGCTGTAGCCTGCATCAACAAGAGTCTCAAATCCTGCCCTGATGAGTGAGGTGATCCCGCCGCAGAGTACTGCCTGTTCGCCGAAGAGGTCCGTCTCGGTCTCTTCACGGAAGGTCGTCTCAAGAACCATTGCGCGGGTTGCTCCGATACCCTTTGCATAGGCAAGGGCAAGTGCGCGTGAGTTGCCGCTCACATCCTGATACACTGCAATGAGTGCAGGGACACCCATTCCCTCGGTATAGGTGCGGCGCACCATGTAACCGGGGCCTTTTGGGGCGACCATGAAGACGTTAACCGTCTCTGGAGGGACGATCTGGCCGTAGTGGATGTTAAATCCGTGAGAGAAGATGAGATAGGCACCTTTCTTCAGGTTCTGGGCGATCTCGGTTCGGAAGACTGCCGCCTGGCTTTCGTCAGGAAGAAGGATCTGAACAAGATCTGCCTTTTTCACTGCTTCTGCAACTGTATAGACCTCAAAGCTGTCTTTCTTTGCCTCATCCCAACTCTTACCGGGGCGAAGACCGATGATGACATCGAGTCCGCTGTCGCGAAGGTTCAATGCCTGGCCGCGACCCTGTGAGCCGTAGCCGATGACGGCGATCTTCTTCCCTTTCAGGAGAGCGAGATCGGCGTCTGCGTCATAGTACTTCTGAACCATAGTATTTCCACATCTAATGCGGTGTGAGTCTACATAAATATATTATACTCCGGGTCATAACCTCACTATACTTTTATAGCCTGATCTTCTTTCATGAAGGCATAACATAGAGGTTTTTTCGCATGGAACTGTCAGATATTCAGTCCACTATCCCCGATATCCGGATCAATCTGAGCCGGGTGGGTGTCCGAAATGTACGAAAACTTGTGGAAGTTGTACGTGCCGGAAAGCGTCCGGCAATATTCATATCAACATTTGATATCTACGTTGACCTCCCGGGATCTCTGAAAGGTGCAAACCTGTCAAGAAATTTCGAAGTGATCGATGACGTGCTTCAACAGGCAACCAGTGGTGACGTGAATGAGATCGAAGAGGTCTGCAGCACTGTAGCCAGAAAACTTCTCGATCGGCATGAATATGCCGAGAGAACAGAAGTTCTGATGAAGAGTGCCTATATGGTGAAGAGGGAGACTCCGGTCACCCGGACACAATGCCATGAGGTTGTTACAGTACATGCACGTGCGATCGCTCAGCGGACTGCCAGAGAGCCGATCATCCGAAAGAGCATCGGAGCAGAGGTGACAGGAATGACTGCCTGCCCATGTGCCCAGAATATCATGAAGGATCATGCCATGCAGGTGCTCGAATCTCTTGATGTTGATCATGAGAAGATCGGAAAATTCTTTGATGAGGTCCCAATGGCAACCCATAATCAGCGTGGAAAGGGTTTCCTCTGTATCGAGACCGATGACGATCAGCATGTTCCCCTCGAGGATGTCATCAATGTCCTGAAAGAATCGATGAGCGGGAAGATCTATGAACTGCTCAAACGTGGGGACGAGAGTTATGTCGTAATGGAAGCCCATAAAAATCCGCGTTTCGTTGAGGACTGCGTCAGAGAGATGGCAAAAAAAGTGGTGAGTGTCTTTGGTCATCTTCCGGGAGATGCCTATATCACCATACGCCAGACCAATGAAGAGAGCATTCACCAGCATGATGCATATGCTGAGCGGCATGCTACCCTTGCAGAACTCTATGCCGAGTTAAACGGCGATTAATCCAACTATTTTTTTCAACGACCGTGCGTAAAATTTATATGCTATACTTAATCCTGTATAAAAATATGTGCGGTTATCCTCATATGTGGTGTTAATTCCCTTCATATGCGTGGTAAAGAGCTCTTTTCCCGTAAAAAGAGCGCATAACCAATCTTTAACCAAAAAGGAGAAATATTGCTGATATATGGCTGTACGTAATTATATTATTACGTTATATACTATTTGTATTACTTATTGTTATTTAAAATTAAATAATTAACATCTGTTGGATGTTAATATCCCAAACTATAATTAACGTTATTGATCTAATGCTCTTGAGCGTACTTTGGTACGTGTCATAACCGCACAGGAATAATAGACGTATAGCAAATCGACCACCACATTTTGGATGAGGCGATAACATTGTCGAAAGTAGTAGAAATTTCCCCAACCACAAGGCATGAAGGCCACTCCAAGCTCGTCTTAAAGGTCAATGATGACGGTATAGTCGAGCGTGGAGACTGGCTCTCCATTACTCCTGTCAGGGGTATTGAAAAGCTTGCCATAGGCAAGACGATGGAGCAAGTCCCAAAGATCGCATCACGTGTCTGTGGTATCTGTCCGATTGCCCACACCCTCGCAGCAACAGAAGCGATGGAGGCATCAATCGGATGTGAGATCCCAGAGGATGCATTCCTTCTCAGGCTTATGCTCCAGTGTGCAAACAGGATTCACAGCCATGCACTTCATAACATACTGACACTGCCGGATATGTATATACCCGGAACAGACACGAAGATCAATCCCTTCACACCTGAAGAGCCGGTCAGAAGCGTTGCAAAACGTATCCAGACCCTCCGTATGGTCGGCCAGACGATCGGTGAGATCGTCGGCGGTGAAGCGATTCATCCCTCAAACCCCCGTGTCGGCGGTATGTACAAGAACCTCACCCCGAGGGCAAGGGCAAAGGTCCTTGATCTGGCAAAGATGGGGCTTCCGCTTGCACGCGAGCAGATGGAGTTCATGATTGCAGTGCTCCGTAACTACCAGAAACGCGACTGGGCAGAAGTTGGCGGTAAAGAAATTCCGATACCAAAAGACCTCGGATACCACAACCAGGGCTACATGGCAGCGGACCCGGTCTACGGCAGCAGCTCACTTGATGAGAACCCCGGCTGGTTCCCCGAGCGCTGGACCGAAGTCCGGCCATGGGACTGGTATATGGGTGAAGAAGAGATCACACTTGAAGATCCATCCTACCCGGTCGGCGGCACCACAAAGGCAGGTACAAAAGCCTGGCCACAGATGGAAGCCTGCACCGGTGTTCCGCTCTATGACGGTCAGCCTGTTGAAGTCGGACCCCGTGCCCGTCTCGTCCAGTTCAAGAACTATGACGAGAAGGGAGCCATCGGACTGCAGATCGCACGACAGATGGAGTACATGGACTGTTTCTACAAGATCATCGAGGCAGCAGATGCGCTCGACTGCTCGGCATCAGTCCTTGCAGACGTGATCCCACAGGGCGACGGCTCAGTCGGATGGGCGGCAAATGAAGCCCCAAGAGGCTGTGATGTACACCTGGCAAAGGTCAGAAACGGTAAAGTCGAGTACTTCACGATGCTTGTTCCAACAACAAGGAACTTCCCCACCAGCAGCAGTGCACTTGTAGGAGCAACC
>NZ_JAUSCG010000159.1 GCF_030651615.1 Methanocalculus sp. | reverse complement strand
TGGTAGGAGGTACCTTTGATCCGCTCCATGTCGGACATAAAGTACTCCTCAGCAGATCTTTTGAGATCGCCGGAAGAGACGGACTTGTGACAATAGGGCTCACATCAGACGACTTTGCATCAAAGAAGAGCCATCCGGTCCGCCCGTATAAGGTGAGGAGAGAAGAGCTGATCGAATGGATCAAGTCTATGGGTTTTACTGCGGGGTATGTCGTCGAATGCCTCTCAGATCGGTTTGGATCGGCACTGAATCAGGACTTTGAAGCACTCGTTGTATCGGAAGAGACGTTTCCCGTTGCAGAAGAGATCAACAGGCTGAGGCGTGAGAACGAAAAGAAGAAAGTGGATATCTATCAGATTCGATGCATTCTGGCAGACGACGGCAGGATAGTCTCAAGTACACGGATTCATCGCGGAGAGATCGATCCGAACGGACACCTGATCAGATGATATAGGATGCAATATCCCGCGTGATCAGGGTCTCACAGTACCGGCACCGGTACCCCCTCGGCTGGCATGCAAATGAACTGTCTATCGGCTCATTTGCATTCGAGATGCAGCCGGGATTTGGACAGCGGATCACACCGATGACTTCGGATGGGATCTCAACACCTATCTTCCTCTCGACATGGAAATTCCGGATAATATTAATACTCGCCTTCGGCGCAATAAGTGAGATCCGGTCGACCTCCTCTTTTAATAGCTCTCTATTCTCGATCTTTACGATATCCTTCCTTCCCATCTGTCTGCTCTCAACATTCGTCGCAACCGAAAGGGCCTCTGTCGTCCTGCCGATGATGCCAAGGATACGGAGGACAGAGAGCCCTTCACCGGCATCGATATGATCGATCACAGTTCCATTCCTGATTGGGCTGATCAGAAGTCCGTCTTCGGGTTTTCCCTTCATGATAACACCTTCTGGAGCATTGCCATCCGTACCGGAACACCATTCCTGGCCTGTTGAAAGTACCTGGCACAGGAGAGGGCGTCAACCCTTGTATCGATCTCGTCAACCCGTGGAAGCGGATGCATCAGGATAAAACGGTCCGAAACATCAGTAAGCACCTCCGGCGTCACCCGGTATCCCGATGCAATCGAGGCGTATGCACCCGGATCAGGGAATCGCTCCCTCTGAATACGCGTCACATAGAGGACATCAAGTTCAGATATGATATCCTCAAGATGCTCATGCACCACAATCTCGGTTCCGCCATCCAGGAGATCGTCTGTGAGACTCGGCGGCAGTTCAAGGCCTTTTGGTGTGATGGTATGTATCCGGACTCCATAGCGGGAGAGGGCAACAGCCAGGGAATGAGCAGTTCTTCCATACCGAAGATCTCCAAGGAACCCAACATCAATCCCATCAAGAGGCATCGACTGTCTGATCGTGAAGAGGTCAAGGAGCGTCTGGGATGGGTGCTGGCCTGCTCCATCACCGGCATTGATCACCGGCACTGTCGAGAACTCAGACGCGAGACGCGCCGCTCCCTCCTTTGGATGCCGCAGGACGATCGCATCTGCATACCCGCTTACGACACTGATCGTATCGGCCAGAGTCTCTCCCTTCACAATAGAGCTCGTCTCGACTGAGCCGAGGTTGATCACCTTTCCACCAAGCCGTAGCATCGCCGAGGCAAATGACATCTGTGTTCTGGTGCTTGGTTCAAAAAAGAGGATGGCAAGTATCTTTCTCTTCAGAGCATCCGGATCGAACGCCCCCTGATCGATCGCAGATGCGCGATCAAGGATCTCGTCGATCTCCTCTCGTGTTATCTCCTTTATCGAGATGATATGGTGCATAATGATCCGCCGGTAAGAATTATACCAGAGGTTACCACGCCATCCAGATAAAACGAGGGGATCACTTCCGGGCAACCGTCAGAAAACCACTGTGGGCAACACGTGTTGACGGTCGTGTCCCACGGGCAGTACGTGTCAGCTCCCGTTCCATACACTCAAAACAGTTGACACCGCCTGAAAAGAGCTCGTTGCAGGCATCAAGCACGACAAATGTCTGTTCAAAGAACGGGGTGTATGTCACAAAGAAACCTCCGGGTACGAGGAGTGAATAGGCATGGACGACATGTTCCTTCTGAATCATCATATCCAGATGAACGATATCATAAACACCTGAGGCTGAGAGGACATCTTCAGGATGAACAATGACATTGTCAAGGTGTGCATCAGCAATATTCTTCTCTGCGAGCCGTGCAAATTCAGGTCGTACTTCGTATGTATCGACCAACTTCGCAATCCCGCCAAAGTATATGGAGGCGACTCCGCTCCCGGTTCCTGCATCTAAAACGTGATCGTTCTTGTTCATCCCGGTATAGGCAATAACCATCCCGATATCCTTTGGAAGCATCGGGGCACCACTCCGCTTCCCATGCACGAAGAGATCCGGTGGACGCGGCACCCGGATAGAGAACGTCTTCCCAAGATGTGTCTGGATCTGATCTCCCGGCATCTTTCCGACGAGATCAGAGAGTTGTATCTCACCTGCATCGGACCCAAACTTCCCAGGGCCCGCACGGAGATAGTACTCTCTCTTTGATCCGACAAGAATAACGCGATCGCCTTCACGAATCATTGTTCGCCAAGTTTCATGATTGCTTCAGCAATATCACCATTCGTCTCGATGAGAACAGCCTTTGCAACTGCTGCTGAGACACCTGCCTGTGTGGCAACAAGCTGGATATCTTCAGGTGTGATCTCGACCTCCACAGGTGCAGAGTCGATCACCCTGGCAGACTCAAATCTGGGAGTCCCTGTCAGCTGATAGGTTGTGGCCCCCTGCATCGTCATTGCTACGACCTCGGCTGAGTCGAAGATATAACTTCCCTCCTGTGTCTCAATGATGACACGGGTGACTCCCTCAATTGGGTCCATGGACATGCCGAGTTTATTCATCATCTGTTTCATCTTTCGTGGGTTCATTCCGCCTGGCATCATCTCTTATCCCTTCCCTGTCGTACTTTTACGGCACCACCGCACTTAAATTCCAGCATCTCTGATCCTGAGAGGGCCGCCATCCCCGTTGCAAGGAGTGTATCATCACGGGAAACAACGAAGACCTCGTCTTCTGCACGTATCTGTGGATCTGCTTCTATCACATGCTTTGCCATTGCATTCTTCCCTTCAAGAATAAACGGAACTGCATCCTCCATGACCACTACACGTCCTGCAGGGGGCGCTAAGAAGAGGTGAAGGCGGGCGGCTCCGTCATAACTGAGGGTAAGACGCCCGTCCTGTGCCCTGACTGTTGCAAGCCTCACACCGTCAAGGAGGATATATCGTATCCTCTGTGATGTCGAGTATTGAAATGTGCAGTTATCCGGGAATAGTGCTTCCCCTGCATCTCTTCCAAACTGAAATTCAGCAATTTTACGCACTCTTCGAAGACTGGCGTGCGAGGATCTCATCGATTCGTCTGACAAATACTTCCTCCGTTCCTGCAGGGATATACGCCCCTGCTGCGATTGCATGACCGCCACCTGCACCACCAACCAGAGCGGACGCCTCACAGAGCGCCGCCTGAAGATCGATTCCTGAGCGGACGACCCGGTCAACCGTTCTCATCGAGACCTTCACCACCTCGGGATCATCAGGCAGGGTGCAGAAGACCATGATCGGATACCGTCGATCCAGTTTTGAGAGGGCCATTCCTGCCCCAATACCAACGATGGTATCAGGGAACCGGTCTTTGGTATGAATCCACTGGAGATTCTCAGTTGTTGTGACACCAGTCTCAAGAATATACTGGAATAACTCCCTGATGACACTCCGGTGGTGACGGAGCATATGTTCTGCCTCCTGATACATCAGGTTCCGATCCCCACTGCAGACAGCACTCCCGATTGCCGGGCGCGCCCATCGTCCGCAGGCATTCAGCATCGTCGCATATTCAGACGCATTGCGCAGGGGCGATCTCCGGGCTTCATCAGGGAAGATATAACTCTCACCAAAGAGACGATCGATCGACTCTCCATGAGCAATCAGCTGTTCAACGAGTGCAGATGCAATCGTCCTCCGCTCATCAGGAGATAACTCCTCCCAGACCCGCCATCTCCCTTCGGAATCACGGAGTGTTATGCCGAGCTTCTCCAGAAAGAGTTGTGAACCGTTTGGATTGTTGCTGATACCGGGGATCACCGGATCATCACTGTAACTCAGGCAGATATGAATCGGGCGGGTGGAGAGGCCATAGCAGTTGAGATCATGAGATACCGCCATGACATTTCCGGCAAGGACACCTTCAAGCGCGATCTCACGTGCGAGTCCCACAAGCCCGCATCCTTCACGCGCCATCATATCACCGACATTTCCAACAACAGCGAGCTTTGCCAGGTCATGATTTGAACGGCTCATATCCCTCGCAACAAGGTATGCGACCCCTGCTGCAGAGAGTTTGGTAATCCCATAGGGGAGGCAGTTCACCTGACGGTACTCAATATTCGATGGCTGACCGATATGGTGATCAAGGATCAACACTTCGTCTTCTAAGAGGCCATGCTCCTCGATCAGGTTCTGCTGGCCTGCACCAAGATCCACAAAGAGTTTCAGCGTATCGTCCTGAGGCACCCATTTCATCATCAGGGGTTCGAGTTGCCTGAGGAAGACCGATTTCGCCGGTATCCCCGCCCTCAGAATGGCCTCTCTCATAATGGCCTCGCTTGCGATGCCGTCGGCATCAATATGAGAGATGATCGTTACTGCTGATGCAGATCTGATGATCTCCGAAGCCTCATGGAGATCGTCAGTAAAAGACATACACTAGTAGTTTCGATCTCTAAATACAAGAAAGGTGTGTCATGCCATCCAGGTTAACCGAATGGGTTGATGAGGGTCCGGTCTCCCCTGTCCGGATGCAGTCGATCGAGAAGAATGCTGCTGCATTAGGTGTATCTACCCTCCAGATGATGGAAAGTGCAGGGCGGGCACTTGCAGATCGGGCACTTGCAGATCGGGCACTTGATCGGTCACCGGAAGACGTTCTTGTTCTCTGTGGAAAGGGGAACAACGGAGGTGATGGTTTTGTTGCGGCCAGGTACCTCGCCCGCCATACAGAGTGTACCTGCATATATCTCGCAGCTGAACGAAATGGCGATTCGGCAATCAACCTCTCTGCACTCAGGCGGTGTGGTATCACCCTGCAGGAGATCTCATGCAAAGATGATCTCCAAAACCTCTCCAAACACTTCTCTGAAGCTGATCTCATCATCGATGCCCTCCTTGGAACCGGAGCAGGAGGAGAAACACGTGAACCTGTCGCCTCATGCATCAGGATGGCGAACAGTTCTCCGGCATACATCCTATCAGCAGATCTCCCGACACCAGGAATTCATGCAGATTATATTCTGGCATTTCACAGGAGCAAAGGAGATGCATCAGGTGTTTCTGATATCGGCATTCCACTCGAAGCTGAGTGTTATACGGGGCCCGGGGATCTCCTCATGATCCCAAAAAAACAGAAGCATTCACATAAAGGGGAAGGGGGAACGGTGCTCATCGTCGGAGGAGGACCCTACCAGGGGGCACCTTATCTTGCGGGCCTTGCCGCGCTCCGTGCAGGAGCGGATATCGTCAGGGTGGCAAGCCCGGTTGCTCTTGACTGCCCTGATCTGAGACATATCCCGATAGCGGGCAGGAATATTGGTAAAGCGGATGCAGATCGGTTGATCGGTTATGCGTCCGATGCTGATGCGGTCGTCATCGGACCCGGTATGGGAACAGAGAGTCATGCTGTTGCATGTACTCTTGCAGAAGCTGCGCAAAAGGTCGTCATCGATGCAGATGCACTCCGCCTCCCCCTTCCTGCCGGAGAAGAGACGGTCTACACACCTCACAGAGGAGAGTTTATCCGCGCGTTTGGATCGAGACCGATACGCGATCTTCATACCGATGCCCGCCTCGTCAGGGATGCAGCTGATCTGAATCGGGTGATCCTCCTTAAGGGAGAGACCGATATCATCAGTGACGGCACCAGAGTCCGTTTCAACAGAACAGGCGTCCCTGCAATGACAGTGGGTGGAACCGGAGACATCCTCGCCGGGGTGACAGCCGCCCTCCTCTGCCGCATGCCTGCATTTGAGGCGGCAACCATTGCTGCATATGCAAATGGTCGGGCAGGAGAGGTGGCAAGTCAGAAGATTGGTGACGGTCTGATCGCAAGTGATCTTCTTCTGTATCTTTCACAGATACTCTATGGAGAGTGAGATTAATGGTAGAGTTTACCCATATCGACGGTGATCGTGTCCGGATGGTTGATGTCACGGAAAAACCTGATGTTCATCGAAGAGCATCGGCAGAGGGAAGGATATACCTCAGCAGCGAGACACTACGCGCTATTTCTGAAAAATCGACACGAAAAGGAAATGTACTTGCAACAGCAGAGGTTGCCGCTATCCTTGCGGTGAAAGCAACTGCTCAGATCATTCCGATGTGCCATCCCCTCCCGATCGGTGGAGTGTCAGTTGCATTCAGAGAGACGGATGAATACATCGAGGCGATCGTCACCGTCAGGACGTATGGAAAGACCGGCATCGAGATGGAGGCGCTTACCGGGGTCTCTGTAGCGCTCCTGACCATCTGGGATATGGTGAAGTCCGCTGAGAAGGATGGACATGGCCAGTATCCATCAACCAGGATCGAGGGGATCAGAGTACTCTCAAAGGAGAAAGGGGCACCTGAAACCAGCATCCTTTAAGTCCGTCGGTGACGAAGAATACAGAACACGGGATCACTCCCGTCAAGGAATGTGGCTTTCTAAGAGAAGCCGAACCTGGAGTAGACTATGTCACGATCTATGTATTCGTACGTCCGTGAGGCATGGAAGAGGCCTGACGAGACCGAAGTAAAGAAACTCCTCTGGCACCGCATGCAGAAGTGGCGCCGTGAGGGATCAGTCGTCCGGATTGATCACCCAACACGTATCGACCGTGCACGCTCACTCGGTTACAAGGCAAAACAGGGCATCATCGTCGTCCGCACCCAGGTTCGCCGGGGTGGACGGAGGAAATCCCGTTACGTCCGTGGCCGAAGAAGCGCGAGAATGGGTATGGCCCGAACAACCGCCGGCAAGAGCATTCAGCGTATTGCAGAAGAGCGTGCAGGCAGACGGTACCCGAACATGGAAGTTCTGAACTCCTACTGGGTAGGTGAAGATGGTGTGCGGAAATTCTTTGAGGTAATTCTCGTTGACCGCGACCACCCCGGTATCAGAAACGACAAGACACTCAACTGGATCTGTGACCAGAAGAACCGTGTATTCCGTGGCAAAACCTCCGCAGGGAGGAAAGGACGTGGCATGCGCCACCGCGGAACCGGGACTGAAAAGACCCGTCCAAGTATTCGTTCACATAAAAACCAGGGGAAATAACCCTTCTTTTTTTATGACGGTCACGGATGTCTGCATCCATCCCTTCCCCGAGGGTGACTCAACACTCAGAAGAATGGCACTCACTGCCCGTGAATTTGGGTATGACACCATCGTTGCAGTTGATCATGTGGAATCTGAGTATTATGGCGTTCTGATCCTGAAAGGAAGAATCGTCAGAGAAGGAACGATGAAAGCCGTGAATGCCGCAGTGAGACAGAGAGACGGCGCGGTCATCGGGGTTGTAGCAGGTGACAACGGGTTCAACCGCAGTGTTGTACAAACACCAGGTATACACCTCCTCTGCGGGTTGCACCGCACACAGAGGAATGCCTTTGACCATGTGACGGCGAAACTTGCTGCCGGGAGGAGGGTTGCAATTCATCTTGATTTCAGTCAGCTTCTCGCATGCCGTGGCCATTCACGGCAGAAGGTGCTGATCCGGTATCAGGAGCTCCTCTCCCTTCAGAGAAAATTCGGTTTTTCCTTTGCCATCGGGAGTGGTGCGCGGTCGGTGCTTGACCAGCGGACGGTCAGTGAGATGATCCTCCTCTCCAGCCTGTTCGGGATGACGAGAGAGGAGACACTTACAGCCCTCGGAACAGTCCCGGATCTATTCGAAGAATCCTCCCTCCCACGGGTGGTTCAATGAAGCCCCTCCCCCCGACACTCCGTGAGAACCGGAGATATCTCCTCCTTCGGATCACCCCCGCCACCCTCGAAGCAGATGAGCGCGAGCTCTACTTTGCAGTCTCAGACGCCGTAACCGCGCTTTTTGGAGATACAATCGCCGCAGAAGTGCATACGGCCACTATCGTCCGGGAGGGAGAATATCTCATACTCAGGTGCAGGAGGGGCAGAGAAGATACACTCTGTACTGCGATAGCAACGATCAGATCTGTAAACGGAACACCTGTTCACCTTACGACGATCAGCACATCCGGGACGATAAAAGCGCTCAGAAGAGGCATACGGGCAGAAAGGAAGGGAAATTCGATCATCTGCACCATCAATGAAGCAGAACGGACCGGCATCCTGTATGCCGATGAAAAGATTGACCTTATCAGAAGAGATATGAAAGGTCAGGATGTAGTATTTCTCACGAAAGACGACATGGAGATTTTTCATGCAACCACAACAATCACAGATGGGATATGACCGGGCGATCACCGTCTTCAGCCCAGACGGCCGTCTCTACCAGGTCGAATATGCACGTGAAGCAGTGAAGAGGGGAACAACTGCTGTCGGAATCAAATGCAAAGAGGGAGTTGTCCTCATTGTCGACAAGCGGGTAAGTTCAAAACTCCTTGAACCCTCATCCATCGAGAAGATCTTTCAGATCGACGCCCATATCGGAGTCGCATCGTCAGGTCTTGTCGGAGATGCCCGATCACTGGTCGATCGTGCCCGTGTCGAATCACAGATCAACCGCGTCTCTTATGACGAGGCGATCGATGTTGAGACACTTGCAAAGAAGCTCTGCGACCATATGCAGACCTATACCCAGTTCGGCGGTGCACGCCCCTACGGAACAGCACTCCTGATTGCAGGTATCGCAGACGGCAGATGTCACCTCTTCGAAACAGATCCTTCAGGTACCCTTCTTGAGTACAAGGCAACCGGTATCGGTATCGGAAGGCCCGCTGTCATGAAGGTCTTTGAGGAGGAGTTCAACCCCGAGCACTCCTGTAAAGAGGCTATTCTGCTCGGCCTCAAGGCACTCCACGCTGCAACCGAAGGGAAGTTCGATGTGAACACCGTCGAGATCGGGCTTGTCTCTCTTCAGTCAGGCACATTCAGAAAGATGGCACCTGAAGAAGTAGCTGTCTGCGTCGAGACATTCGAGCAGTGAGGAGTTGAAGATGATCCCCCTCGATCATGCCGTTGTCGCGCGCCTTGAATCACATGGCGATCGGTTTGAGATCCTTGTCGATCCGGATATGGCACAGAAGATACGGGAGGGTGTCGAAGTCCTGGTTGAAGATGTCGTAGCTGCTGAATTTATCTATGAAAATTCTGCGCATGTTGAGAAGGCATCTGAAGAATCTCTGATGAAGGCATTCAAAACAACAGACTTCGAGACGATCGCCCGTATCATCATCGAAAAGGGAGAGATCCATCTCACCTCAGAACAGAGAAGACAGCGATCAGAAGATAAGCGGCGTCAGGTGATCACCTATATCGCTCGTAACGCCATCAATCCCCAGACAAACCTTCCACACCCACGCCAGCGTATCGAGCTCGCCCTTGAAGAGATCAGGATTAACTTTGACCCCTTCAAATCAGTGGATGCCCTCGTAAAAGAGGTAGTCAAGGCCTTGCGACCTATCCTCCCGATCAAGTTTGCGGAGAGAAGATATGCCGTTAAGATTCCTCCCGACTATGCTGCGAGGGGATATGGTGAGATTTCAGGTGCACCCATGGTTACGATGGAGAGGGACGAATGGCAGGCAGACGGATCATGGATCTGCATCGCAAAAATTCCTGCAGGTATGCAGGAGGAGTTCTTCTCCCTCATCAACCGTGTCTCAAAAGGGGATGCTGAGGTCAGGATCATAGAGTAACTTAATAGGAACGGATATCAAATAGAATAAGACATCTCTCGGAGAATCCAATCATGGCAAAAGGTAAACAGAAGGCAAAAGGCCGTATATCGGGAAGTGCAGGTCGTTTTGGACCGCGCTACGGAAGATTCATCAGAAAGAACGTCAATCAGATGGAGAAGATTCAGAGAGGAAAGCATCTCTGCCCACGATGTGACACAACTTCTGTGAAGCGTGAGGGAACAGGTATCTGGACCTGCAGGAAATGTAATTTTAAATTTGCAGGCGGAGCATATGCACCTCAGACACCCGGACTGAAGGTAGCACTCAGAAATATCGAAGCATCACTGAAGAAGGAGGCGTAGACTGGCGTGACCGGGTCGTACAAATGCGCCCACTGTAAGAGGAAGGTCGAGATCGATGTAAATGTCCGCTGCCCGTACTGCGGACATCGTATCCTCTTCAAAGAGCGCGGGGCAGGCATAAAGGACCTCAAAGCCAGATGACGATCCTCACAACGTCACGAAGACCGTCACCGGAGCTCCGAACGTTTGCAAAGGATCTGGCATTTGCCCTTGGGTGTGACCATATCAACCGGGGGAAGGCAGGTCTTCGTGATCTTGGGCCCCTCGATCCGGTCTTTATCTTTATCGAGAGGCAGCAGGAGAAGGTAATCCTCCGCCTTGAAGACGATGGAGAGATACGCGGGGAGATACGTTTCTCCGGATGGTCAGTAACGAACCGTGAAGGAGATATCCGAAAAGGAATCTTTGTAACTGACCAATCGGTTTATGATCTTCTAAAGAGATATGTACCTGTTACCTTGGTAGACGGCCAGGACGGAGCAATCACCTTCGATGGAAGGCAGAGACGATTGTACAGGTGTGATATTGAGAGATGAAGCATACTGCGGAGTTCAGATTTACCACACCGCATGCACCCATAATCTATCAGGCACTCTCTCCCGAAACGGCAGATGAAACCGGTGAGCGGTCATCTGCCGCAATCAGCCTGGAAGATGAATGCCTCTCCCTCAAGGTCGTTGCCGGAGATATTCCGGCTCTGCGGGCTGCATTGAATATGTGGCTTCGCCTGATAACCATAGCAGATGAGATGCAGGAGATAGGATACGATGGAAAACCCTACAATTCCCCAGAAAGTTCAGAATCAGGTCGCTCAGCTCCAGCAGATGCAGCAGCAGATGCAGACAATTCTTCAGCAGAAAGCCCAGTACGAAATGACCTTACGTGAGTCAAAGCGTGCAGAAGAAGAGTTGAAAGAGACTGCTGACGATGCTCAGGTCTTTATGACGATCGGAACTGTGATGGTACAGCACACGAAAGAGCATGTCGAAAAGGCACTCGCCGAAAAGATAGACACGCTTGAACTGCGTATCAAATCACTTGAAAAACAGGAGAAAGCACTTCAGTCCCGATTCGAGCAGCTCCAGCAACAGGTCAGAAGCGCAATTGAAGGGCGTATGCCTGAAGCGGCATAATCACCTTTCATTCATAACCAACATCTTTTCTACCGTCATCTCACGAATTGCATATTTTGGACCTTCACGCCCTATTCCTGAACCTTTGACCCCGCCATAGGGCATCTCATCCACCCGGAACGTCGGAATATCATTGACAAGGAGTGATCCGACATCAATTGCGTTGAAAGCTTTCCGGATGGTTCTCAGGGAGTCTGAAAAGATTCCGGCTTGTAAGCCATATGTGGAGGAGTTAACGATTCTTATGGCCTCATCAACGGTCTCAAAGGATGTCAGAAGAATGATCGGCGCAAAGAGTTCCCGACAGGAGATCTCAAAAGTCGGATCGACATCAGAGAGAACAGTTGGAGGGAGAAGTGCGCCGGATCGTTCACCACCAGCAGAAAGGCGGGCCCCCCGAAGAAGAGCGGATCGGATCGACTCTTCAGCGATTGTTGCCGCATCAGCTGAGATCATCGGCCCTACATCAGTATCAGGATCAGCAGGGTCTCCCACCTTCAATTCCCTGACACCGGAGAGGATCTTCTCCTCTATCTCTGCATAGACCGGACTCTCGATGAGAACACGCTGCACCGAGACACAGTTCTGGCCTGCATTCACAAACCCTCCTGCAACAATACGGGATGCGGCATAGTCGGGATCAGAGTCTGAACAGATGATAACAGCAGCATTCCCCCCGAGTTCAAGCCCTACCTTCTTCCTCCCGGCACGATTTTTAATATCCCAGCCGACATCGGGACTCCCGGTAAAGGAGAGATACCCAAACCTCTCATCTGAGATGATACTATCAGCAACCTTTCCAGGTGCAGGTACGACCGAAACTGCCTCTTTCGGATACCCGGCGGCAAGGATGATCCGGGCAAGGATCAAAGACGAAAGTGGGGTTGCGGTGGCTGGTTTTAAGAGGAACGGAGCTCCGACAGCGATTGCAGGTCCAATCTTGTGGCAGGCAAGGTTGAGAGGATAGTTAAACGGTGTAATCGCAAGTATCGGGCCAAGCGGCACTCTTGTGAGGTAACCAGTATGCCCCTTGCCTCCAGGAGTGCGGTCAAGTGAAAGGATCTTCCCCGTGATCTGTCCCGCCTCTTCGGCTGAGATCATGATCGTCTCAATTGCGCGGGACACCTCACCATCAGCCACCTTCCTGACCTTTCCCCCCTCATGGATGAGAGTGGAGACGAGTTCCTCCCGCCGCTCTTCGATGAGGGCTGCAATGGTATGGAGTATCTTTTTTCTGGCATAGAGTGGGAGAGTACGCGTCTCCTGAAACGATCCCGCAGCAGTTGCCGCGGCAGCAAGGAGATCACTCTGAGATCCCAGACAGACGGTTGCAAACGTTTTGCCGGTATAGGGATTTATAACCGGAGAGGTATCCGGGCTGCTCTTCCATCTGCCCCCAAGGCAGAAAGGTTGTGGATCATCCATACCTGACGAGAGGATCGTCAGAGAATAAAAAAGATCAGGGTTTCTCCCCGGTCCACCGGAGGAGATTGATTGCATTGATCATCGCCTCAGCAGAAGCAAGGACGATATCATCACCTGAAGAGCTGGCATCATAGGTCCGGCCCTGTTGATCTTCGACGGTGATCGTCACATGGCCGATCGCATCGGTTCCTCCGGTGATCGCCTCGATCCGGAAGTCCTTCAGCTGGATGCCGATCGGCATCACGCTGAGGACTGCCCTGACAGCAGCATCCACCGGACCATTTCCAATTGCGCTTGCCGTCTTTTCGACGCCATGAACCTTGGCACGGACACTCGCTGTCGGAATACAATGATTCCCGCTCATGATAGCGATGTCCACAAGCTCAATTGTCTTTGTGACACCCTGAATGTCCATGACATCCTCTGCAATCGCATAGAGATCGTGATCGGTGACACGCCGTCCCCGTGAAGAGATCATCTTGATCCGCTCAACAATCTCATCCAGTTCACTGTCTGATGGATTGATGTGGACAAGAGTCAGCATCTGGCGGACAGCATGGCGGCCGACATGCTTGCCAAGGGCAAGTCTGCGGCGGTGGCCGACCATCTCGGGTGTCATAATACCCGGCTCAAAGGTCTGGCTGTTTGCCATGATCCCATGAGAATGAATCCCTGATTCGTGGGCAAATGCATTATCTCCGACGACCGGCTGCACCGGAGTGATCGGAATACCCGAGTACCGGGAGACGATCCGCGACATCTCAACAAGCCGTTTCGTCTCGATCCCGGTCCCGATACCATTGATAGCCTCAAGGATCATCACAGTCTGGGCGATATCAGCATTTCCTGCACGTTCACCAATTCCGTTGACAGTCACCTGCACCTGAGAAGCTCCTGCTTCAACCGCTGTTGTGGTGTTTGCAACGGCGAGACCAAAGTCATTGTGGCAGTGAACATCAATTGGAACATGGATCTCCTCTGCAAGCCTTCCGATCAGACTCCGCATCTTCATCGGAGTGAAGACACCTACAGTATCCGGTACATTCACCACCGTCGCACCGGCATCCTCTGCGGCTTTGAAGACCTCAATCAGGTATGGGAGATCGGTTCTTGTCGCATCCATCGCTGAGAACATGCATGAATCCAGATGATCGCGGACATATCCAATGATCGTGCCGGTCATTTCGAGGACCTCTTCACGGCTCTTTTTAATGGTATTCTCACGCTGGATATCGGATGTCGGAATGAAGACATGCACCATATCAACCCCGCAGTCGAGGCAGGCATTGACATCATCAATCCGTGACCTTGACAGTCCACAGATTAAGGCAGAATGCTCTTCGGCTGCAATCTTTGCCACAGTCTCCTTCTCCTGCTGAGAGGATGCGGGAAAACCTGCTTCAATTGCATGCACACCGATCTCTGACAGGATGCGGGCGATATCCAGTTTCTGTTCAAGGGTGAATGATACACCCGGTGTCTGTTCACCATCCCTGAGGGTGGTGTCAAAAACAGTTACTCGTTTGGGTGACCTGCTTTCAACAAAGAAAACAATTCCCCACAGAAGTATTTGCCATAGGCATACAGATATGTTAGAACTTAATGGAGATAAAAGGTTCTATTGCAGAGATTCTTCGAAAAGAAGTGAACGCCCAGGTCGGAATTCGAATCCGAGTCGATGCCGTGACAGGGCATCATGATAGGCCACTACACTACCTGGGCACACATTTGTGCATGTTGATTGACTGGTCCCGCCTCCCGGAGTCGAACCGGGGACATCGCGGTAGCCGCGCAGTTCGCCCACAGGCGATGATCTTACTACAGCCGCGCACTCTACCAGTCTGAGTTAAGGCGGGTAACTGCACTAAATAAAAAGGCTAAGATCACATATAAATATGTCGAAATCGCAATCAAGGGCAGAATACCCAATAAAGGGCTAAAATAAGCCCTTTATGCGAGTATAGACGAAATCACAGAAATTTCGATTGGAATATTCATCTCCATCCATATACATCAGGTGAAGAAAGGATCAACCGGGGAGCTCTCCGCGCAGGATATCCCCCACCCCATCAACCACCTCGATCGTGAGGCCTAAACGAAAGACTTTCCGAAACGCTGCCATATCAGACCGCACACCCCAGACCTCGAGTGTGCAGTCACCTCTGCCCTCCAGTATCAGGGCGACCAGACCATCTGTTCCCTTCTCAAAACGTGCACCCCTCACCAGGCCTGCATGCGTCCGGTCGAGGTGCTCGGCCAATCTCAGAAAGAGTGCGAGCGTCCGTATCATATCCTGTAAAACTGCATCATAGAGCCCAAAGACCTGATCTTTCTTCCGTGGCGGTTTCTTCCGATGATATCTGGCGATCTCAGCCATGATAGCCACCTCATTCTGATCAAAGCCGAGCAGTTCCGCATGACGGATGATATAGCTTGAATGGAGGTGGTGATCCGAGAAGGAGATGAAATTCCCGATATCATGGAGGTATGCAGCATAGAGAAGGAGATTCCGTTCCTGATCGGAATACTGATGCAGTCCGGCCTCCCGGCTGGAGTCAAAGAGCTGGGCGGCAAGGCCGACGATGACGAGTGCATGCACCTCATCAATTCTGCAGGAGCGGCCAAGCTGTACGACACTCCTCCTTCGGACAGAGATCTTCTCAGCATGGGGAAAACCCGGGATTCTTGAGAGATGCTCCATGAGCAGGCCCTCTCTGAGTCCGTGAGGTGAGATCTCAATCTCCCTGATACCAAGCTCCTCCATTAAGAGTTCAAGGATCACCGCACCCCCGATGATGATATCTGCCCGATCAGGATTGATACCGGGGATCTTCTTCCTCTCATTCAAGGAGAGGGAACAGAGTGTTCTGATCACAAGTCTCAGATCCTCATACCGGAGTACCTTTGCTGTAGAGGTGCCGGGATAGAGACGGGATGCGATCTCGGCAAGGTTCTGAATCGTCCCGGAACTTCCGACTATCCGTGAATAGGGAACCTTCCTGATGCGGTTTAACGGATGAACAATGGCATTTCTGACAAACTGCTGCATCTGGGCATATTTTCTCCGGGATACAATGCCCGTCTCATCCGGATGAAAGAACTGGTTTGAGAGCCGGATCGCCCCTAGTTTCATCGACTCAAGGGTGATATGGTCATGCTGGCCACCGATTACCATCTCAGTCGACCCACCACCGATATCGATGAAGAGCGCACGGGCAATACCAAGATCAATTCCGGCTGCAACACCCCGATATATCAACCGGGCCTCTTCTTTTCCAGAGACCACACTCACTTCAAGGTTTGCCTCACGCTGCAGAAGTTCGAGGAAAGAATCGGCATTTCGTGCCTCCCTTGTTGCAGAGGTGGCAACTGCAACAAACTCTGTCGCCCCAAAGGCGAGACTCAAGTCAACAAATTTTTTACAGACCGTGACCGCACGCCCTATCGCCTCGGGTGAGAGCTCTTCATGGGCAAATTCACCCTCTCCAAGTCGGACAACCTCTTTCTGCTCGGTCAACACCGTGGAAGACCCGTTCTGATTAAGACGGACAACGAGGAGCCGGATCGAGTTCGTTCCGATATCAATGAACGCCACAGTCTCTTCAGATGTCATCATCTCCTCTCTCATCGTGGCTCGGGTGTGGTGATCGAAGGTTCAAAGGTGCACTGTGCAGAAACACCATCTCCCGGCTTCACCGGATTATTCTCAACGGAGTGAAAACGTGCTTCTTCAAGGCTTAAACCATTCCGTATCATCACTGAAAAGATTCCCGGAAGATCAGCGTCAAGAAGTGCACCAGTGACTGCTTCGATATCATAAGGTACCCTGATATGACAGACCGAGAGGGGATCGCGGTTTACGATGCAGTAGCATGCACGGGGATCACGATCAAACGGCCTTCCGACTGAACCGGGATTGATGAAGAGACAGCCACCCACGGTCCGGGTAAACGGAAGATGCGTATGACCGGAGACGATACTATCTGCCCCGGTAGATGAGGCATACCCTGAGAGCTCCGTATCCGGGGTACCTGAGCCGATCCTCCCCGTGGTTGATGTCGGACTCCCATGAGTGAGAAGGAAGGTTCTGCCGAGGATGGCAGACCTGATCTCACGTGGCAGGGAGAAGAGGTAGCTCTGTGACTCCTTTGAGAGCTGCTTCTTCGTCCAGCAGAGTGCAATCTCCTTCTCCGTTTTTTTTGCCATCTTTCTGCAGTCCTTCTTCTTCATCAAGAGCGTTTCAGTATCGATATTCCCGCAGATACCGGTGATCCCCTCTTCCCGTATCCGCCTGACTGTCGCCTCGGGAAACGGGCCGAACCCGACAAGATCCCCGAGATGAAGGATATGAGTGACACCCCTCTGGCGGGCATCCGCAAGGACTGCATCAAGTGCAGGGAGGTTGGCATGAATATCTGCTATAAATGCGATCCGTTCAGGCTCCTGCGTATTTTCCGGAGATCCTGTCCCCGATCCGATGACGAGTGGTTCAATGATCGTCTTCTTTATCTCATCCCAGACGCCCCTCTCATTCATCTCGGACCAATACCCGACAAACGATCGGTACAGTTCATTTCGCTTCATGCGCCTCTCTGATGCGAGGTGGAGGATTCCCGGCCTGATGAACCGCATAAATCCGGAATGGCCAAAGAAAGAGGTGGCACGAGCCTCCTCCTCCTGTAAAAAGACAGGGAGAACATCCAGCCAGACATCACAATCATGCATATCACCAAGGATATCCTGAAGCTGTTTCACCATCGAGATCGGGTTCTTCAACCTGTCCGGATAGAGATCCCGGAAGATCTCCATCGTGTACCTGAGCTGTTTTGCAGCGATCCGCATCTGGTGGTGTTCACTGATTCTCTCGGGATCTGTTATATATCGCTCAAATGAGAAGAGGAACTCCATATTCATGCTTATCGCATGGTACGCAGTCTCAAACGCGTACCTGCTGTGGACATCGGTTCCATGCAGGCGGGCAGAGACGATCTGCTCTCTGCACCAGATGAGGAGTTCATCACCAATTCCTGAAGCCTCAAACTCATCAACCGCTTTGATCACATCAGGATGGAGTGCATCTCTTTGCCCGGTCCAGCGGAGGAGGAGGCACTCAATCCCTGATCTGATGAGTGGCTCAGCCACTTCCGGGGCCTGTTTCACCGGAGGTGCAACCTCCCCTGTAAGATAGGATCTGAGCCTTCGGACGAGGAGAGTGATACGGGATGTGAGGGTCTTCTTCTCAGTGATTATCAGGGCCATTTCATCAGGAACCGATCCGGATTCATGAAGGACCGTAACATCATCAGTCGGGGGAAGAAAACCTGCATACCAGACCGGGGGGCGCTCCACCGGAAGAC
>NZ_JAUSCG010000156.1 GCF_030651615.1 Methanocalculus sp. | reverse complement strand
CCTTCATGAGATTGTATCGTTTGGGATCGATTCAGATCGACTCACCCTCTTCGATGAACAGGGAACTGTCCGGCTTGTATTTGCGTTTGCTCCTCCTGAGGCTGCTCTCACCAAAACATACTGGATTCTTGACTCGATAACAGAGGATACAACGGTCACCCCGATAACCGGAGATCGTGCAATTACCGCTGTCTTTGACGGTGTGCGGATCTCGGGTACCGGAGGCTGCAACAGTTATTCTGCTGAATATCACATTGATGGTGATGAAATTACGATAACTGATCCGATAAGAACTCTTGTATATTGCATGCCTGAAACTCTGATGGAACTGGAGAGCAGGTACTTCTCTCTTCTGCCGCAGATGGCAGGATACACAATTGATGGTGACCGTCTTTCTCTCTTCTCTTCAGACAAAGAGATCATCCTTTCTTTTGGTGTGACTGCAAACGGCCCCTGAATGATAAAAGGAGAAGAAATCATCTTTTTTTCAATAGCAGAATGAATTTATGAATAATGCTTTCTGATAAAATCCCGGATCTTCATCGATTCAAGCCACCCCCGATCGAGTTGACTCACGATCTCGTTGATCTCATATGCCTGATCCGTGATCTGATCAAATACTTTGCCTTCATTCATCGATGTGAGGGCGATGATCACCGCAAGTGGGTTTCTGATTGAATCATTCAGTATTGCAAGATTATGTATCTGCTCCTCTACCTGAAGGAGAGTCGATCTTCGGAAGTCTTCGAGCTCTTTTCTCTCTGTAATATCCTCTGAAATACCTAACAGATACTTTGGGTTTCCATATTCATCGAGTATTGGCAGTTTTTTCGTATGAAGGATACGATCCCCCTTATTCCGGGTTTGAATCGTCTCTTCCGGGATATCCTTGAGATTTTTAGAACTGAGTACTTCACGATCACTCTCGATGAAGAGTTCGGCCTGCGTTTTTGGGAAGATATCAAGGTCGCTTTTACCGATAAATTCATTCTGTGCAAGTCCGATGAGTTCTTCCCCTGATTTGTTAAATTTGACAAACCGGAGGTCAAGAGCATCCTTCACAAAGATCATATTCGGAATATGTTCGACGATGTTATTCAGGAACTTCTCACTCTCACGGAGATTCTCCTCGATCTGATTGCATCGTCTAATCTCCTCCTCAAGCTGATTCACCTTCTTCTGAAGTTTTCTGAAGAGGACGTCATTATATTCCCGCAGGCTCTCCATCTCCTCTTCAAAGGTTGTCCCGGCCTGTGGAGCCCTCTCCCTTCCGGCTTCTTCAAGTACCTCCCTGACGATTCCGATGAGGATATCCGGTTTCTGCGGCTTTGTGACATACCGCTCTGCGCCGAGGCTCAGGGCAAACCGTTCATCTCTTGGATCGGTATACGTCGCTGTATAGAAGATGAAGGGGATCTGGTTTAGTTCTGGATCTGCCTTCCACCGGCGGCAGAGTTCAAACCCGTCCATCACGGGCATCAGGATATCGGTGATGATCAGGTCAGGAGGACTCTTTGCTGCTTTTTCGAGTGCTTCTGCACCGTTTAGTGCTGATATCGTGGCAAATCCATACCCTGTCAGGATCGATTCCAGCAGGTAGAGATTCTGGGGATTATCATCAGCTATCAGTACTACGGTCAAGATATCAACTGCCTGATTCTTGTGAATGACAGGTAGTATATGATCTGCTCATCATAGCTCTTTGGGTCAATTCTAATTCTACCATCCTCAGGTGGGTTCTGGAGACGCTCGTATCTGAGTGAAAGACCCTTCAGCCGGGGAGTATGTCAGACCTCTCCTCCAGCTGTGCCCGATAACCGATATGCTCCTGCTGGTATTGTGATTTCAAACCTGGCACCCTTGCCCGGGAGGCCGGTTTCAGTGATCTTCATCCCGGCAAGATTGAGAAACTCCCTGACAAAGAATAATCCAAATGCACCTTTGCCGCCGATAACCCGATCAAATATATGGGCTTTCTCTCCATCTGGAATGCCGACTCCGTCATCTTCACAGATTAAGACCATCCCTTCACCTGTCTCCCTACAGGTCAATGAGATGGTGGTGACGGTCTGTCCATGGTGTACTGCATTATGCATGATATTATAGAAGACCCGCTCAATCAGGGGATCGGAGTTGATGAGAAGCCCTTTGAGATCGCAGTGTAAAGAAACCTTCTGTCTCTGACTTATCTGAGAGAACTGGAACTGTATCATCGACTCAAGAGGGATCCAGGAGGAGATGTTCACTCCCATCTGCTGATAATCCTTCGTTTTTCTAATGAGGTTATGGATGGACTCGAGGATCTCCGTCTCCTTATCGATGAACTCCCCACACTTCTCCTCACCTTCACTCTTTCTGGAGAGCTCAATATACCCTCTGACTGCGGTTATTTTATTCTGTATATCCTGGTATGTCACCTCGGTCATCAGTTCGAGTTTTCGGTTGGTAAGCTTCATCTGCTCCTCTGCTCTTCTCCTCTCTGTGATGTCCTCAGAGATCCCAAGTAAATATCGGGGTGTTTCCGATTCATCGAGGATCGGGATCTTTTTGGTATGGAGTATCCGTGTACCAAGCAGCCTGGTCTGAATCGTCTCCTCTGGAATATCCTGAAGAATTTTATTGCGGAGTACCTCACGGTCCTTCCCGATGAAGAATGCTGCCTGCTCTTTCGGAAAGAGATCACCATCGGTCTTTCCGATCAGCTCAGTCCGTGGATAACCGATCAGGTCCTCTCCGGCTTTATTGAACCTGACAAATCTGAGGTCCGAAGCATCCTTCACAAAGACCATATTTGGTATCTGATCAAAGATGGTGTGCAGGAACTTCTCGCTCTCACGCAGGCTCTCATCGATCCGATTGCATCGCACAACCTCATCCTCAAGCTGTTTTACCTTCTTCTGAAGTTTTCTGAAGAGTACTTCATTATATTCCCGCAGGCTCTCCATCTCCTCTTCAAAGGTTGTTTCAGGTTGGGCTCGCACCTCTTTCCCAGCGTTTAAAAGGACATCCCGGATAATTCCGATGAGTATTTCCGGCTTCTGCGGTTTTGTGATATACCGTTCTGCGCCGAGGCTCAGGGCAAACCGTTCATCCCTCGGATCGGTATACGTCGCTGTAAAGAAGATGAAAGGGATCTCTTGGAACTGTTCATCTTTTTTCCATCTCCGGCAGAGTTCAAACCCGTCCATCACCGGCATCAGGATATCGGTGATGATCAGGTCAGGTGGGTTCTTTGATGCTATTTCGAGTGCTTCTGCACCGTTTTTTGCTGATATCGTGGTAAATCCATATCCTTTCAGGATCGATTCCAGCAGATAGAGGTTCTGCGAATTGTCATCGACTATCAATATAATCGCCGTCACTCTTCCACACCATCCCCTCTCGTATGCAGGTGTGATCTGATCTGTTCGGTGAAGGTCTTTGGGTTGATCGGCTTTTCGATGTACCCGGTACATCCTGCAGCAAGTGCCTTTTCACGATCGCCTGCCATTGCATAGGATGTAAGCGCAACGATCGGGATATCTGCAACCTCAGGTATCTTTCGAAGCTCACGTGCTGTTGCATAGCCGTCCATACCTGGAAGCTGTATATCGAGGAGTATAAGGTCAAAAATGGTATTCATGGCGGAATTAATCCCCTCTCTTCCATCTCTTGCTCGTATAACCAGATATCCTTGTGCGGTCAGGATATAGTGTACCAGATAAAAGTTCTGGTCGTTATCTTCGATATACAGGATATTCTTCATTATTCACTCCTCTTCATGGCTGGAAGGGTCACCCGGAATACCGAGCCCTTCCCCGTTTCACTCTCGACTGTGATTACACCACCCATTAGATCAACGAGTTTCTTCGTGATCGACAGTCCAAGCCCTGTCCCTTCAAACTGCCTTGTCAGCCCGGTGTCAACCTGGCTGAAGGGTTTGAAGAGCTTCTGCATATCTGCTCTGTCAATTCCTATTCCTGTATCAATGATATGGATTGTGATCTGATCATCCTTTTTTGAAGATGTGACCCTGACACTCCCCCGCTCAGTAAATTTTACGGCATTGCTCAGGAGATTCAAAAAGATCTGCTCGACACGCCGTGCATCTCCCGAAATCATGCCGACATCGGGATCGATATCAACCTCCAGAGGGAGATGTTTCTTCTCTGCGATCGGTCTCATCGCCCGGACGGCTCTCTCAAGGACCGCTGTTATATCAACTGGTTCGCATATGATCTTCAGCTGGCCTGCTTCAATCTTTGAGATGTCAAGCACATCATTGATCAGGGCGAGGAGATGCTCTGCACTGTCTGATACCATGCCAAGCTGCTTCTTCTGCTCTTCGTTTAAGGGGCCTGCCAGCTCCTGGAGGAGGATGCCCGAGAACCCGATGATCGAGTTGAGCGGAGTGCGGAGTTCATGGGACATCGTCGCCAGGAATGCCGACTTGATCCGATCAGCGGCTTCAGCTGCCTCTTTTGCAGACTCAAGCTCCCTGGTCCGCTCCAGAACGGTATCCTCGAGGGTATCCCGATATCCCTCCAGTTCTGCATATGCCTCTTTTCTCCTCTTCTCCTCATCTCTGATCCGATCAACCATCGCCTTGAATGAGGTGGCAAGCATCCCAAGCTCACCGGCATCCTCAGTCTCAATCGTCTGGTTCAGGTCCCCGGTCTCTGCGATGGTTCTGCTCATCTCCGTCAGGTTCATCAGTGGTCTAATGAGTGTCCTGTTCAGAATGATG
>NZ_JAUSCG010000032.1 GCF_030651615.1 Methanocalculus sp. | reverse complement strand
CCAAGAGGGGAGGAGGAGTACTCACGCAAAGCCGCCAAGAAAGGCTGTAACCCGGATCCGAAGAAACTGTGTGTCTTCAGCGTCTTTGCGTGATCATATCTCTCAATAGTCAAATTTTCGTGCCGGAAGAATTGAGATCCTTCTTTCAGCTACGAGAATCTCCTCTTCCTGGTCGAGCGTCAGAATATACCCATTATCAAGGTCGAAAAACTCCATTGCTTCTACCAGCCCTTCGATCTCCCGTCTTTTATTTCGGGTGGTCAGCTCATAGCAGACCTGTATCGCCTTTGTGATCTTCGTCTTCTCTTTGACGAGGAAGTCGCATTCACCCTTTTCACGGAAATAGAAGAGCTCCCGGTATCGCTTCCTGAGCTCAAGGAAGACATGGTTCTCCAGGAACCTGCCTGAATCTTCTGAGAACTGGATTGAATTTGCACGAATAAGACCGTTATCTATGGCATATACTTTCTTTGGGTTGATCTGCCTGCTTTTCTGGGAATAGGAGAACCGGGGCAGAGTGAAGATGATGTATGCATCTTCCAGGAGATCAACATATGATCCGATGGTGGTAACCGATCCAATTGCCGAAAATATCTTCTGAAGTTTTGAGAGCGTGAACTCCCTGGCACTATTCCCCAGCAGATAGACTGCAATTTCTGTTACAACGCGTGGGTTTTTCACAGGATTTCTGAAGATAATATCCCGTGCAATGATGTCCATCAGAAGATTCTGCAGGACCTCATCCATTCCTGTTCTCAGATACTCCGGAAAACCGCCGGAAACCAGATAGTCCTGAAATGATACTTTCGAGTTTTCACGTTCCATGAAGTGTAGGTATTCCTGATAAGAGAACGGAAAGAGCTCGATCCGAAGATTTCTTCCTGTCAGCTTTGTCCCGAGATCACGGCTCAGGAGCGATGCATTCGATCCGGTGATCACCACCTTCTTCTCGTTCTCCAGAAGATATCGTACATACGATTCCCAGCCTGAGATGTTCTGGATCTCGTCAAAATAGTAGAGATCCGCCTCATGAAACTCCTCGGAAAAGGCTTCTTCCAACATCTCAATGTCCCCGAGTTCAAATTCAGCAAGTCGGGGATCTTCAAAATTCAGGTAAAAAAAACCTTCTTCTCTCTTCATCGACTGGACGAGAAGCGTGCTCTTACCGCATCGCCTGATACCGGATATGATAATTGCAAAATTATGAAGTGGCTTCACCCGTACAAGATCCTGCCGGGTAACACCGGGCTTGCGCCTCTCTATTGCATCTCTCTGGGATCTCAGGATCTTTCTGAGTTCGCTCTTCAGGATCATGGTATACGGATAATGCTCATTTGAAATGATAAATCTATCCATTCCAAATGGACACTATTGATCAATGCAGATGGATACTCCTGATCAATTGAACCGGACTCCCTCATACCGATTACAAAAAAAAAGTTTTCGCTCATCAAGCAGAACCGGAACACATGCTCTCTCGAAGGAAATAACGCCCAGTCAGGTCCTTCCTCTTAAAATGAGTCGAGAGATACTGATCCGAACTCGTCTGCGATCTGCCTGACGTTTGTAACACCAAAGGCGGTCTGGACAAATTCAAGATCAAGTGCGACTGCTGCATCTACCATATAATCAAGGATATCCACTGAGAGTTCCTTCTTCTCCCGGGATCGTCTCATCTGTTCTAAAAGAAAAGTGACTTTGGCGGGATCTTCGCTCCTGAGTTTCGCGAGTGTCACCACACACATCGAAATCCGGGTGAGGTTTCTATCAGTGCCTGTGATAGTCTCAAAGAAGTTCTTCAGAACCTGTGCCTGGTATACCTCGCCCGCCATACGTATAATCTCCTCTTCATCCTCATAGCTTAAAACTTTCGCACATTCTTACTTCGCTGTGCTGACGATTCTGATAATATCTCCATTTTTTAGTTCGAGTGTATCTTTTACCCTCATCTTTGTCCGCGCGTCAACCGCGTACAGGAAACCCTTGCCGATCTCGGTATGCACCTGATAGGCGAGATCCCGGGGGTTTGATCCCTTCTTCATCAGGTAAGCATCAGGAAGAATCCTCCCTTTTCCGTCAGAAAAGTGAGTCTCGTCTTCGACCGGGTAGACGACGATTAAATCAAGAAGTGAGAAGACAGCCTGGTTTATCGACTGTTGAATCCCTGTTCCATTGAAGCGCTTCATGACGGATCGGATCATCGAAAGCCCTCTCTGTTGTTGAGGGGTGAGGCATGCTTCAGAATCTTCATTAAAGTCCGAATCTCCGGGGAGATACCTGATAATACCTGCAGAAACGGCATTTCTGAGTGCGAGCTCACCGGCTGCGGTCGCGCGGATCATCTCAGCGGGGAGCTTCTGAAGCTGCTCATCTGTTGCCATATCTGCTTTATTTGCAACCGTCACCATCGGTTTGTTCACTTCGATCAGCGCGTCTGAAAGTTTGCAGATGGCATCGGTATCAGCCCTGAAGAGATCGACATTCGTACTATCAAGTGCCGATCTGATATCTTCTGCTGAGATGGAGAGTCCTGCGAGCACCTCGGCAAGATGGTCGATCAGTGCCGTTTCTTTCCCCTGCGAGCTCCGGATCAGGCGAGGGAGGTGTTTTTCAATGATACCTGCAACCCACATCGCCATCTCGTACTTCAGAAACCGCACATCCTCCATCGGGTCATGGGACCCTGTGTCTACGGGGTTTCCCTCTGCATCTGTACTCCCGCTTGCATCCACGATCTGGATGATCGCATCGGCTGAACGGAGGTGGTCAAGGAACTGGTTTCCAAGCCCTTTTCCTTTATGCGCATCGGGAACCAGCCCTGCAACATCGACGAGACCGACCCCGATAAACCTTGATCCATCCTTGCAATTGTTGCATTTCAGATGAAGGGACCCGCATGGGCAGGGTACACGCACATAGGCAACACCATGATTTGCATCGATGGTGGTGAACGGGTAGTTCGCAATCTCGACATCAGCGAGTGTCGCCGCCTTAAAAAAGGTCGACTTCCCGCAGTTTGGTTTTCCGGCAAGTGCAAGCGTGATCATCGTAATTGTCATGTACGACCGATGCATATTAACATGCATGGGATACATCACACGAGAGACTGCCTACTTTGACTCTCCGGGAAAAGAGAATACTATGGACTGTGTTCAGCTTGCCATCTCACGGGCACAGGAACTGAATATCAATAGAATCATTCTTGCAAGCACCTCTGGCGCGACTGCACTCCGGTTTCGTGAGGCAGTACGTGGTACAGCCATCCGGCTGGTTGTTGTGACACATGTCGTTGGCTTCTCAGAACCGGGTGTTTGGGAGTTCTCACAGGAGGCGAAAGCCGCGTTGTCAGCAGAAGGTCATCAGATCATCACCGGGACCCATGCCCTCTCAGGACTTGAACGCGCCCTTTCCCGGTCCTCAAGGATAGGTGGTGGCTCACGGACAGAAGCGATCGCAGAAGCCCTCCGCCGGGTTGTTGCGATCGGGTTGAAGGTTGCTGTTGAGTGTGTTTTGATTGCAGCAGATCAGGGCGCAATCAATGTGACCGATGAGGTGATCGCTGTCGGCGGCACCATCTCCGGTGCAGACTGCGTCGCAGTCATCAGACCTGCACATACCGCCTCATTCTTTGACCTACAGGTGCGCGAGATCGTCGCCATGCCAAGGAACCGGTGACCATGATACGTGAGGCATTCGCCGATACCTTCGGTCTTCTGAAAAATCTCCCTCTCCTCTGGCTTTCAGGGCTGATCATCGCCATTGTCTCGGCGGGGGATATCCTGATTGGAGGAACAGATCAGATCTCAACAGGAGGGTTTCAGATCATTGCCTTCCTCCTCTTCCCCTTCATCATCGCGGGAAGTTATGGGATCATACGTGAAGAGAAGAATGATCTCTCTGTCTACTTCAGGTACGGGAAGAACTACTATTTCCGTGTCCTCCTGCCCCTGCTGATCGTCCTCTTTGCATCGTTTCTGACGATACTCCTCGTCATATCGAGTACAGCGATCATCGGAGTGATTCCAACCGCCGATAGCGCCTTCATGATCGCGATGGGGGTCTCTGTTCCGATCCTCCTCCTGACATACTTCTATGATACGTTCGCAGTCTTCAGGGACGAGAAGATATTTGACTCCCTCAAATCGAGCATCGCCCTTGTTCTTTTCTACTCCTGGAAGGTGCTCCTCTTCATCGTCGTCAATATCGTCATCTTTGGAATCACCCTCTTTGGACTCGCCTTTGTATGGGCAGCACTCCTCTGGGAGAAGGTGAGCGAACTTGGTGAAATGGATCCCGATCTCATCAGCTCAATGTCCGGTGAAGAGGTGATGGCATTTCTTGGACCAAACGCCGTTGTAGCAACAGCGGTCGTCCTCTTCCTCTGGGCATTCCTTATAACGCCTTTCACCCTCACCTTCAAAGCCGCCTTCTTCAGAAGGCTTGAGAAGGTACCTATCGAACAGCAGGAGCAGGTGGGCGTCTATGACGAGAAGGGACGGTGGTATAAGTACTAACCGTATTCCATTATTTTTAACAAAATTTCATCATCACGGTTTTTTTGAGAGGACAATGCATCGCGAACTCCTCACAGCAACACCAGCACAAGCACCACAGCACAGACTCCCCCACCAAGTGTTGCAAGAAGATTCGTCCCTGCATTTCCGATGAGCCCACGGTTTTCGATAGTCGCTCCGACAAGACTGTCCACATTTGTCCCGACAACCCCTGCAAAGACACCGATTAAAAAGAGTTCGAAGGGGATGATCTGAAGAGCGACACCAATGCCGCAGATCAGAACCGATCCGACAAGTGCCGCTACTTCGCCTCTGAGCGTCACTCCACCGTTTGTCCCTTCGGGAACCGGTTTGAATGTGGTGATCATATATGGGCGTCCGCCGGTGACACCGATCTCTGAGGCGACGGTATCTGCAGTCGCCGTTGCGACGCTTCCGATGAAGAGTGCTGTCCAGACCGGATCTCCGGTAATACCTATGAGAACTGCGGCACCGGTTCCAACAAGGCAGTTTGAGAAGGCGTTCTTATATCCACGCGCTCCACCCCGTTCCTGTTCGACACCCATCGTCTTTTTTCGTGCATACTGATACCGGGTGCTGGCAGATCCGATGATAAAGAAGGCGAGCATCACGAGGAACCATGTGACATCTGCAAAGACGATCAGGATGATACCGATGAGTGCACCTGAGAAGAGACCGGAGAGGTCGGCAGCGCCAACCCGGTATGAGGAGTACCCAAAGAGGAGTGCAATCGTTGCCGCAAGGAAGAGCAGCAGGATATCCACCTGGAAATCAAGTTCAAGGAAGAGGAAGAGGGTCATCGCAACCCCGAGCATGATGATCATGTAGGCATCCTCACGCTCATCCAGGATACAACGGAGCATCAGCGCAACAAGTACACCGATGATCAGCACAAGCGGCTGGATATTTCCAAGATACGCCATAACAAGGAGGGCACCCCCGGACGATCCGGCAGTATAATGAATATACGCCCGTGCTCCTTCACCACCCGCCCGATATGCAAGTTCTCCGAAGGTGACAATTGCAACTGTTGCACCAAATGCAACAAGGGGAAGAAGGCCGATCCCATACAGAAGAGCAGTGGCCCCAAGTGCAAGGGAGATGTACTGTGTACCCCGAATCAGGTAGAGAACAGCAGAGAATGAGATGACAAAGATCGAAAAAAGCCACGCTGGCTGGATGAAAGGGGATATGAGTATCCCGAGTATGGCAATTATTGAGGCCAGCAGGAGGCGTGGCTGATGCTTCATGAATAGATGGAATTGGTTAAACAGAGTGAAGAAGCTTCGTATATCCGCCATCCCTGGTGCGATCAGTATATCAGATGATGGTGACAACCTGTTATAAATGTCATCACCTGAGGATCTCAATAAAACCTATGAATGCGCTGAGGTTGAGCGGCGATGGCTCGATCAATGGCGTGATGAAGACTTCTATTTTGACTGGGGGTCGGCAAAGCCAAGGTACATCATCGATACACCCCCTCCGTACCCTACCGGCCGACTCCATATCGGGCATGCATTGAACTGGGTCTATATGGACATCATCGCGCGGTACAAGCGGATGCGCGGGTACAACGTGATGTTTCCGCAAGGATGGGACTGCCATGGGCTCCCGACCGAAGTCAAGGTCGAGGAGATTCATGGGATCACCAAGAATGATATTCCCCGTGATGAATTCCGGCAGAAGTGCCGGGATCTTACACATGAGAACATTGAGCGGATGAGGACCTCTCTTCGGCTGATGGGTTTCTCAATAGACTGGAGCTCTGAGTACATCACGATGGAGGAGAAGTACTACAGCCTCACCCAGGCATCATTTCTCAGAATGCTCAAAGATGGGTATATCTATCAGTCGGAGCATCCGGTGAATTACTGTACCCGGTGTGAGACTGCAATCGCCTTTGCAGAGGTTGCCTATACTGAGAATACCACTCTCCTGAACTACTTCACCTTCGACGGAGTCGAGATCGCAACGACCCGTCCTGAACTCCTTGCAGCATGTGTTGCTGTTGCGGTTCACCCGGATGACGCACGGTATGCCGAACTCAGAGGTCGATCTCTCACCGTCCCTCTCTTCTCACATCAGGTGCCGGTGGTAGAGGATGAATCGGTTGATCCGACGTTTGGCTCCGGTGCAGTGATGATCTGTACCTTCGGTGACAAGCAGGATGTCGTCTGGTGGAAGACGCACAATCTGGATCTCAGAAAAGCGATCGATCAAACCGGGACGATGACGTCTATATGCGGAAAGTACAGTGGAATGAAGGCGAAAGAATGCCGCAGTGCTATCCTCTCCGATATGAAAGAGTCCGGCATTCTGATCCGGCAGGTGGATCTGCCTCAGCGGGTTGGAACCTGCTGGCGGTGCAGGACTCCGATTGAGATCCTCTCTGAGCGACAATGGTTTGTGAAGGTGAAGCAGGATGAGATACTGAAGGCTGCAAGAGAGGTCTCCTGGTACCCGGAACATATGCTGGTCAGACTTGAGAACTGGACATCCCAGATGGAGTGGGACTGGTGCATATCCCGCCAGCGCCTCTTTGCCACCCCGATCCCTGTCTGGTTCTGTTCTGCCTGCGGCGAGATGATCGTCCCCGATGAAGCTGATCTACCTGTTGACCCAACACTCATCTCCCCAAAGAACCCCTGCCCCTCCTGCGGCTCAACAGAATTCTCCGGAGAGACAGATGTCCTCGATACCTGGATGGACTCTTCCATCTCTCCCCTTGCCATTACGAGGTGGGATGGGAAGACCACGCCTGAACACTATCCGACACAGCTCCGCCCCCAGGGGCATGACATCATCCGGACATGGGCATTTTATACGATCCTCCGGTCGATGGCCCTGACCGGAGAGAAACCATGGGATAGCATTCTGGTCAACGGCATGGTCCTTGGTGAAGATGGATTTAAGATGTCCAAGTCACGGAACAATGTCATCACCCCGGATGAGCTGATTGACCGGTACGGTGTCGATGCTCTCCGCCAGTGGGCGGCGGTTGGATCGGCAACCGGATCTGATATCACCTTCAGCTGGAACGATGTGGTTGCCGCTTCACGGTTCCAGACGAAACTCTGGAACATCGTCCGCTTCTCCCTTCTTCAGATAAGAAAAGACGATACCACCCCTGCAGTTCACCCGACAGAACTCGCAGACCGATGGCTCCTCTCAAACCTCTCTGCTACCATAACTGAGGTGACCGAGGCACTCGATGCGTACCAGTTCGACCGGGGATTAAAAGCCATCCGTGATTTTGCATGGTCTATTCTTGCTGATAACTATCTGGAACTTGTCAAAGGGAGATTGTATGGTGATACGCCCTCGCGTGCCGGTGCAGTCTATACCCTGAAAGTGACGCTTGAAGCACTCTGTGGGATGCTTGCGCCTTATATCCCCTTCTTTGCAAGTGAGTGCTACTACCATCTGACGGGAAACCGTATCATCGACCAGTCCTGGCCGGATCTCAGGCTTCAGGATACAGCGGCTATCCGTGATGGAGATCTCCTCGTCTCGGTTGTTGCACTCCTCAGAAAATACAAGCATGATGCAGGTCTTGCCCTGAATGCACCGCTTGGCCATGTGACTATCTACACTCCGCAGATGGCAATCGATGATGGCGGGGATGCGGGGAGGACGACAAATGCAGAGATCGAATGGAGATCTGAAGAACCTCATCTTGATCGGATCATCTCCGATATCACCTTCAACATGGGGATCATCGGCCCCACCTTCAGGAAGGAGGCGGGTGCTGTGATGCAGGCGATCCGGTCACTCCCTTCGGAATCACTTGCAGGAGTTGTTTCATCAGTTCAGATCAATGAATCTGAGGTGGCAATTCCTGAAGGAGCCTTCTCTCCTGTTTATTCATATACGATCGAAGGTGAAGAGGTGGACGTCCTCATGATCGGAGACGTCGTCCTTGCGATCCGCAAACGCGCCTGATCTCACCTGCAACAAAGGAGGCGATCACCTCCTTCTCCTCTTCTGCATCGATTATGACAAACCGCCACGGTTCGGCTTCTGCACGTACAAGGTACTCCTTCTGGACGAGGGTGAGCACCTCTTCCCTCTCAAAATGTTCACGAACGCCCTCCCTTCCGATCCGTTCAAGTGCGCGGTGTACCGGGATGACGAGGAGGAAGGTGAGATCCGGTGTGATCGACCAGCCGTCATGGAGCGCGGCAAGCCATCCTCGTGGATCATCGATTATACCCGCGAGAGTCGCCTGCTGATAGGCAAACCTTGAGTCTGTGTACCGGTCCGATATGACGATCCGGTCTTTCTCAAGGGCGGGACGGATCACCGTCTTCAGATGCATCGCATGGTCAGCGACAAAGAGAAGAGCTTCAGCAATGGGATCAATCTCGTCTGCAATCGCCTGCCTGACCGCCTTTCCAATCCAGGTTGATCCGGGTTCACGGGTGAAAACCGCATCAAGATCGGCGATTTCCTCTTCAAGCGCATGCAACAGGGTACTCTTCCCGGCTCCGTCAATACCCTCGAGTGTGATCAGCAGAACGATCCCCTCCTGATATGTTCGAGCGCCACTCCTCCTGTATGGAGGGCAGTTGCGATGATAGCTCCGTCAAATCCAGCTTCCGAGAGTATCGTCAGGTCACTCTCATCTCTGACACCTCCTCCATACAGGAGGGGGAGATCTGTTCCGGATCTGATCCGTTCTGCTTCTCTGCAGTCTATGCCGCACTCCTCCCCCACTGCTGAGATCTGTAAGAGGATACAGCCTGAGAATCCCCACTCTTCGGCGCGGGAGAGGATCGCCACAGGATCTTCCCCTCCCGGAACGACGCTTCCGGCCTTTACATCCACACTCAGGTACCCTCCGGGAAAGCCAGAGAGATTCGGGCCTGCAGTCTCTGTTCCGATGACATTCTCGATGAAGGGTGCATTCAGCATATCGTCAGGTCCTCTGCACCCCCGATCAAGGTAACAGCGATCCACAAGATCGGAGAGTCCGAGCACGACCTCATCATGTGATCCGTCTCCCATTATCCGATCAAGGTCTGCAATGTATACGAACCTGGGCCGGATCGCATGGAGGTATCCTCTCGGTTCTGCAGTATTTGAGATCCCCCAGGTAAGTGGAGAGTATTCTGACCTCCGTCCTCCTTTTCCATGCACCACCTGACCTAAATGAAGATCTATTGCACAAATGAGCTTCATGGTATAACGCAATCACTATTATCCTCCAGGATCATTAAGTTCTATGGAATTACTTGTCAGCCCAAGTTCTTTGGAAGAGGCGAAACTCTCTCTTTCTGCTGACATCGTCGATGTGAAACGACCTGCGGAGGGTTCCCTTGGTGCAAATTTCCCCTGGGTTATCCGATCGATCAAAGCAGTTGCCGGAGAAAAACCTATCTCCGCTGCTATTGGCGATTTCCCTCCAAAGCCCGGAACAGCTGCACTTTCTGCGTATGGCGCTGCCTGCGCTGGTGCCGACTATGTTAAGATAGGGCTCTACTTCTCAGACTTTGATGATGCGCGTCTTGTGATTCGTTCTGTTGTACAGGCCGTTAAACCTGAATTTCCTGAGAAGATTGTCGTGATTGCGGCATATTCGGATTACGAACGGCTCGGAACGATCTCACCTTTTGATATGGCGGTTATTGCTGCTGAAGAGGGTGCTGATGTATCGATGATCGATACCGGGATAAAAGATGGTAAAAGCACCTTTGAATTTATGGATGAAGCTTTGCTCACCAGTTTTACGCGGGAGAACAGACGTCTTGGTATGAAGACGGCCCTTGCGGGTTCACTTGTGTTTGCGGATCTGCCCCACCTCAAAAAGATCAATCCTGATATCATCGGCGTTCGTGGTATGGTCTGTGGTGGGGACAGATCCTGTGTCATTAATCCAGATCTTGTCGAGAAAGCATTGAGCATTATTCGGAGTTGATCATGTTCGAAGAGAAGCTGAAGGTCCCTGAAGCGTTGACGTTTGATGATGTCCTCCTTGAGCCCGCAGAATCATATGTGGAGCCGAGTGAGGCTGATGTCCGTTCCCGTTTTTCAAAGAATATTCCTCTGTCCATCCCCATATGCAGTTCCGCGATGGATACCGTCACCGAGGCGATGATGGCAATCACCCTCGCCCGTGAGGGTGGTATTGGTGTGATTCACAGAAATCTCACCGCAAATGATGAAGTCGAACTGGTCGGGATCGTTAAACGTGCTGAGGATCTAATCGAGCGGCATGTTCTCTTCGTCGAGCCGAAGACGACGATCTTCTCTGTCGAACAGCTGATGAATGACCATGGGATCGGCGGTGTGCCGGTCGTAGAGAACGGAGATCTCGTCGGCATCGTCAGCAGGCGTGATATCCGTGCGATCGTCGGAAGGAGAGGTGAAGAACCGGTCGAACGGGTGATGACACGCGATCCGTTCACTGTCGGGGAGGATGTCACTCCGGAACAGGCGCTTGAACTGATGTATGCGAAGAAGGTCGAACGCCTCCCGGTCCTGAACAGAAAAGGTTCGCTTCTTGGGATCGTAACGATGCAGGATATCCTTCAGAAACGTCAGTTCCCACGTGCAAACCGTGATGAGAATGGGAGACTCCGGGTGGCAGCGGCCGTTGGCCCATTTGACTTCGAACGTGCAATGCTCCTGGATGAGGCGGGGGTGGATGCACTTGTCATAGATTGTGCACATGGCCATAATATGATGGTTGTGAAAGCTGTCCGGGAGATAAAAGCAAGCGCAAAGGCCGACTGTATTGCTGGAAATATCGCAACAGGAAAGGCAGCATCCGAGTTTGTTGATGTCGTCGATGGAATCAAGGTCGGAATAGGACCCGGCTCCATCTGTACCACACGGGTTGTGGCTGGTGTCGGAGTGCCGCAGATATCGGCGATTGCTGCGGTGGCTGATGTGATGAGTGGGTCCGATGTTCCGGTGATCGCTGATGGGGGGGTTCGGTACTCAGGTGATGTTGCAAAGGCGATCGCAGCAGGTGCAGACTGTGTTATGCTCGGAAGCATGCTTGCAGGGACCGATGAGTCACCCGGCCGTGTCATCGTCATCAAAGGAAGACGATACAAACAGTATCGTGGGATGGGTTCACTCGGTGTGATGACCGGCGGCCAGTCAAGCGACCGGTACTTCCAGGCAAAAGGGATAGGTGCTACCAAGTTCGTTCCTGAGGGTGTCGAAGGGGCGATTCCGTACGTTGGAGAGGTCTCTGATGTGATTTATCAGATCGTCGGCGGTCTTAAATCTGCAATGGGCTATACCGGTTCAAAGACGATCACCGATCTGAAGAAGAGATCACGTTTTGTCAGGATCACCTCAGCAGGGTTTAAAGAGAGCCATCCGCATGATATCATGATCACAGATGAGGCTCCAAACTACCGGTTATCCTGAACCCTCTCTTTTTTATAGTATTGATCCTAACATTATGTTAGTATGATTGACCGTGTCGAGGTCTCTCGCCTGTTAGATATCCTTGGAAACCGCAACCGGAGACGTATTATTGAATTACTCCGCCAGAAACCATGTTTTGTAACCGAGATATCTGATCGTCTGATCCTCTCACCAAAAGCAGTGATTGAACACCTGAATATGATGGAGCGAGGTCTGCTCATCTCTTTCTTCCTTGATGAACGGAGGAGAAAGTACTATTACCTCTCTCAGGAGTTCAATATCGTCGTCTCAGTGGGTGAGAGCGGAAGAAAGCATTCGGTTGTTGGTATCCCTTCAGCTGATCTCCGTCTTATCGAGTCGCTTGGAATGCTCAGGAGGATGGCCCGCTCCCGTGAAACCCTCCTTGATACCCTTGAGAATCTTGAGAAGGATATTGAGGCGACGATGAACGACATTGCCAGAATGAGCAAAGAAGTGATGAAGGATGATATTGATCTGGATATCATCATCACCCTCTCCCACCAGGATCTGACTTTTGAAGAACTCACAGATGTGATGGAGAAAAATCCTGATACGGTTCTGGCATCGCTTCATTCGCTGATATCACGTGGTATTGTCGTGCTGGATGAAGATCGATATAAAATTGAGGGAATATATGGTGGATAGGCTTCATGATGATCAGGTCCGGAAAGGTGAATCCCAGCGGATCATCGGCTGTATTCTCAGACCTGAGGGGGGTTTTGGCGGGTACCTTCTGGCTCCGATACGGAGTAAGCCCCTCGATATCCCCTATGAGATGATCGAGACTGAGAACCGGATCTATATCTCAGCGAATCTCCCTCCGGAAAACCTGCTCACCTCAGCACCCTATGCCAGGATCGAGCGTGAACAGGTGGCGATCGTCGTTAATGAACATGAGACCTGGATTACATTACCTTCCCGCATCAATGTCTTTCATTCGACCTATACGGTGAGGAACGGGGTGATGGATATCCTCTGCCGAAAGCCGGTCTTCTTTATTCTCTGATCATCTTCATCGAATTTATGGCCTTTTCAGCCATAGCCCGGACATAAGGGTTTTCATCTTGAAGGAGTGGCATCAGATCAGGTATGGCTGACGGAATTCTAAGATTCATAAGCCCTTTTGCAGCCATGTATCTCACATGATCCCTCTCATCTGAGAGGGCAGATTGGAGATAGGGGTAGACGGAAGAATTTTCCATCATCGAAAGGGCCTCACAGGCACGGTACCTGACGACCCACCACTGATCTGTCAGGAGTGCGGAAATCTGCGGGATTGCAGACTCTCCGATCGATCCGAGTGAACGTGCAGCAGCGTTTCGCACCTGTTTTTCATCATCTCTGAGTGCTGCAATGAGATAGGGGATAGCCCGCGCCCCATCAATGGTTGCGAGCAATTCGATTAGTATGACCCGTTCTGATGGAATTTTTGCATTCAATAGTTCTGCTGCCTTCTCTTCAAATGTCTCTTCCCTTCTTCCCTCTTCACGTATCATCAGTCAGATCAATTGTCCTGCACTAATATCTTGATTTGTCTTTTTATTGGAACGATCGGCAAATAATATCTATATCGAGCCCAATGGTATCAATGATCTACATGGAGAGGATGAGATGATTAACAATGGTGCTGCAGATCCTGTCTTCCTGCATACACCGAAGGTCTTCTTCAATCGGGAGCTCTCATGGATTCAGTTTAACCGTAGGGTCCTTGAGGAGGCATGGGATTGTAACCACCCCATCCTTGAACGGGTAAAATTCCTCTCGATATTCTCAAATAATCTTGATGAATTTGTGATGATCCGGCTTTCTGGTCTCTGGAGGCAGGCAACGGCGGGTGCTCTGGCCAGACCCCCCGATGGATTCTCTCCGACAGAACAGGTGGCAGGTATCCGGTCTGAGCTTCTCCCTCTTCTTGAGGAGGCGACTACCTGCTGGAAGGAGTCACTTCT
>NZ_JAUSCG010000149.1 GCF_030651615.1 Methanocalculus sp. | reverse complement strand
GTCCGGGATCGGGTTCATCCTGGCATCGATCGGTGCCGCAGTCGGACTCGGCAACATCTGGCGGTTCTCAACCGTTGTCGGTCAGAACGGGGGTGGAGCATATCTCATCCCTTTTCTCCTTGCGGTTCTTTTAATTGCCCTTCCTCTGATGATCCTTGAGATCAAGGCTGGGCGGGCACTTGCTGCGGATGTTGTCACCGCTTTTGAGACGGTACACCGCTATTTCTCAAAGGTCGGCTGGCTGTTGGTTGCGGTCGGTTTTGTTGTTCTGAGTTATTATCTCGTCATCACCGGGTGGACGCTTGCGTTTGTTCTCTTCTCACTTCTTGGAACCGAAGGGCGGTTTACCTCGTTCACCGCGGGTTATCTGCCGGTCCTCTTCTTCATCATCTCCGCTCTTCTGACCGGCGGTGTGGTAGCTCTTGGTGTGAAGGAGGGGATCGAACGGGTGACACGCCTGCTTATTCCACTCAGTTTTGTCATCCTCATCGGGCTTGCCATCTATGCAGCGACCCTGCCCGGCTTTGCTGAAGGGCTCTCCTTCTTCCTCACCCCGGACTTCTCGGTGCTGACCGATCCTGCGATCTGGGGGGCGGCATTTGGACAGGCGTTCTTCTCGCTCTCGGTTGGCACAGGTATCCTCCTCACCTATGGATCGTACCTGAGACGATCTGTTCCGATCGCCAGATCTGCTGTGTATATCACGATAGCAGATGTGTCTGTTGCGATCCTCTCCGGCCTGATCATCTTTCCGATCGTCTTCACCTTCGGTCTTTCTCCGTCGATGGGTGCTGAACTCACCTTCACGATACTCCCGGAAGCTTTCTCGATGATCACGTTTGGTGCATGGATTGGGTTCTCTTTCTTCCTCCTCCTCTTCTTCTCGGCCTTAACCGCAACCGTCTCGATGATGGAGATGCCGCTTGCCTCACTTGTTGCACGACAGGGGTTTTCGCGAAGGAAGGCGAGTCTCCTCCTCACCGGCGCTGTGATCCTTGTTGGTCTTCCTTCAGCTCTCAGCTACTCGGCATTGAACCTTCAGGTGGCAGGTATCCCGGTTCTCGATCTCCTTGATGAGACAGCCGGATCCTTTGGTCTTCCCCTGACTGCACTCTTAACGGCAATTGCATTCGCCTGGCTTCTTGACCCGGTTCTTTTACGGGAGAAGGGAGGAATGAAAGGGCCGGTTCCTCATCTCATCCTGAAGATCTGCCGGTATCTGATACCTCCGGTACTGGTGGTGATTATACTCGTACTTGGGCTGAACCTGCTTCGTGGCTGACCGATATACTGATACAGAAGAATGATCTACTTCTGATCACTGATGGCTGACGAAAGCGACGAGATAACGGGATATATGCTTCAGACAGCGGAGATGATCATCCGGGTGGCAGAGCGGATGAATCAGGAGGATGCAGGAGAGCTCATCTCCCTGATCCTCTCAGGCAGGAGGATCTATGTGACGGGTGCCGGGAGATCCGGTCTTGTTGCAAAGGCCTTTGCAATGCGGCTGATGCACCTTGGTTTCTCATCATATGTCATCGGTGAGACGATAACACCGGCATTTGAATCTGAGGATATGCTCGTTGTCTTCTCCGGCTCCGGGGAGACAAACTCGATTGTGAATGCCTGTGATATGGTGCATGATCTTGGTGGATGGATCTGTCTCATCACGGCGTATCCAAAATCCCGGGCAGGAGAACTCGCGGATTATATCATCGATATCGGAGAGTCCTCCGGAGATAACCGTGACAGCCCGCAGGAGTATGAACTCCGGCAGATCACCGGTCAGTACAGGTCGGTATCTGTTCCGATCGGGAGGGGTGCACTCTTTGAGATGGCGGCCCTCGCCTTCTCGGATGCGGTGATTTCTGCTCTGATGGCTGCACGTCATCTTGACCCGGAGGAGATCAGACGGCGCTTCTCAAATATGCAGTAAGGATTTCAGTTCTTCTCCCTGATTGATCTCGCTGCCGAAAAGGCAGTCGAGAAAGCCGCCTGAAGGTTGTATCCCCCGGTATCTCCATCGATATCGAGGACCTCCCCGATGAAATAGAGGTTTTTGATACGCTTTGACTCCATCGTCTTTGGATGTACCTCATCAAGGGCAACCCCGCCACGGGTTGCCATCGCCTCTTCAAACCCGCCGACACGCCTGATCGGAAATGTCCAGTCGGTGAGGAGACGGAGGATCTCATTTCTCTCCTCCTTAGTAAGGTGGGCTGCGGTGCAGTCCTCTGCAACTCCTGCTGTACTGAGGAGGCGCTGGATGAACCGTGCAGGAACAGGAACCGTTGATAGGACGGTCTTCACAAGCCTCTTCCCAGATGTTGCCGATCCCTCGGTGAGAAGTGCATTGATCTCTTCACGCTCCTTTTGTGGAAGAAATGCGACAGAGAGGGTATCGCCTGGGCTGACGAACCGGGATGCGTGGAGGATCACCGGCCCTGAGAGGCCACTATGGGTGAAGAGCAGGTCACCGGTCACCTTTCTGACAACTTTTCCATCTCTCCTCACCGAGACGGTGACACCATCAAAAGAGATGCCCGCGAGATCAGTGAAGGGATACTTCTCAGGGTATATCGGAGCGAGTGCAGATCCGACTTCTTCTATTCTATGGCCGAGTGCTTCTGCGAAAAGGTACCCGTCACCTGTTGATCCGGTGGATGGGTATGATGCTCCACCTGTTGCGATGACGAGGATATCTGCTCTGAATTCCTGTCCGTCTGTTCTGATCAGAAATGCATCTCCTGATCGCTCAACCGCAAGAACCTGACTCCCGGATCTGATGAGCACACCGTTTTCCCGGCAGGTGCTGGTGAGAATTGAGAGGATATCATCTGCTCTGTCGGATGCCGGGAATATCTTCTCGTTCTCGTCGGTGATGACCGGGCATCCCCGCTCTTCAAAGAATGCGATCAGATCCCGGTTGGTAAATCCTCTGAGTGCCGGTTTGAGGAATGCTCCGTTATCCCCATAGTGTCCGAAGAAGCCGCGGATATCGCCGCCATGCGTGAGGTTGCACCGCCCTGACCCGGTGATCAGAAGCTTTCTGCCCGGCTGCATCTTCTTCTCAAAGAGGATCGTCCGCCTCTCCTTTGATACGGCATGTAGTGCGCAGAAGAGGCCTGCCGGTCCACCTCCGATGATTGCAACAACCGTATCAGACATTCGTCTCATCCCTCTTCGCAGCGAGGATCAGCGCTTTCAGTTCTGCTGCGGCCCGTGTAACATCCCTTTCTCCGACGACCGCAGATATGACCGCTACACCCTCTGCTCCGGCAGCAATGACCGATCTGAGATTATATCTGGTTATCCCCCCGATCGCGATGACCGGAAGACGGGTGGCCGAAGCGATCTCTCCCAGGGTGACGAGTCCATGTCCATCCCCTGCATCATCTTTGGATGTAGTCGAAAATGTCGGGCTCAAAGCGAGGTAATCGGCACCTGCTCTCTCTGCCCTGATCGCCTCTTCAACCGATCCGACCGATACACCGATGATAAAATCTCCTGGAACCATCTTCCTTGCCTCTGGAACAGGGAGGTCATTCTGACCGAGGTGTACGCCGTCTGCTCCGCTTGCGAGGGCGATGTCGAGGTCATCATTCATGATGAAGAGTGCATTGGCATCTTCGGTGAGAGACCGGATCAGAGATGCCGTTCTATAGAGAGCAGATCCGGAGATCTCCTTATCCCGAAGCTGTATGCAATCCGCTCCACCGAGGAGCGCCAGTTCTGCAAGCTCCGAATGCGATCGACCAAGACCGATCTTCTCGTCGGTTATAACGTACAGATCATATGCCACGCAGGACCTCCACTTGAGCATCTTTTGCGAGGTGCTCGGGTGTCAGTGATGATAGCTCATCAAAGAGTGCAGTTCTGAATGAGTAGGGGCCAGAAGCCGCTCTCCCCGCTCTTTCCCCGGCAAGCCCGAAGATGGCAAGTGCAGCAGCAGCTGATCGCCCGGAGTCATCTCCGACGGCGGCACATGCGCCGACAACAGATGCGGCCATGCATCCGGTTCCGGAGAGGCGCTCCATCATCGGGTGCCCGTTTTTGATCAGGTACACTTCGTCTCTTCCGGTGACGATGTCCGTTTCAGCGGTCATTGCAACAACAGTACTCCATCGTTTTGCACACCTGAGAGCGACCTCGGCCGGGTCGCCTGTACATCCCCCTGAGTCGACCCCCCGGACAGTCCCCCCGCTCCCGGCAAGAACCCCGATCTCGCCTGCGTTCCCTTTCAGGATTGTGACTGTACATTCGTTTAAGATACGCTCGGCACTCTCTGTCCGGAGTCTTGTTGCCCCGACGCCGACCGGATCAAGGATCACCGGAATACCGCGTGTATTGGCGGCTTTACCTGCTGCGATCATCGCATCCACCTGATTCGGTGTGAGTGTGCCGATATTTAAGACAAGAGCACCCGCAATCATGGCCATCTCAGCCGCTTCTTCGATTGCGCCTGCCATCACAGGAGCGGCACCAACAGAGAGGGTGATGTTTGCACAGTCATTGATCGTGACGGTATTGGTGATATGGTGAATGAGAGGTCGGCTGGATCTGACCTCTCCAAGAAGTGCAGCTGCATACTGATTCATCTGATCATTATTATCCCTGAGGAGAGAAAAGTGAGATGTTCCGAAGACCCTGTCTCGGCTTTATTCCTTTGTGCTTTTTCCAGGGAAGACATGAACTGATGTTGCTTTAAACGCAATATATACAGAATCCCCGATACCCAGTTTCGCCTCCTCAAAACCCTGTCTTGTAAGCGCGACGACTAACGTCACCCCAACATCGACTATAAGCCTGATCATCGCGCCGCAATGGCGTATATCACAGATCTTTCCCGGAAAAGCGTTTCGTATGGGTGATGCAAGAGGTTCAGTTGAGATCAGAATTTCTTCTGGACGGACAGAGATGTACACGTTTCCTTCTACTTCAGAATGAGCTCTGACAATGAAATTATCGATTGATATATGAACAATTCCGTTCTCAGCTGTTGAGGTGCCTTTGAATATATTTGTAGCACCGACAAATTCTGCTACAAAATGGTTCTTTGGTTTTCTGAAGATCTCGTCAGGTGTGCCCACCTGAATTATTTTACCTTCATTCATAATGGCAACACGATCGGCGAGATCAAATACCTCTTCAAAGTTATGGGTGATATGAATAATCGTCGTCTTTGTGATGTCGTGAAGACTTTTTAACTCTCTCCGGAGATTTTCCCGTGTTTTTGCATCCAGTGCACTGAGTGGTTCATCCAGCAGGAGTGCCCAGGGATTCATTACCATCGCACGAGCGATAGCAGCCCGCTGCTGCTCTCCTCCGGAGAGTGTATCAGGATAGCGGTGGAGAAGGTGAGCAATATGGAGCATGCCTGCATATTTCTCAACCGCCTTGTTTATCTCCCCAACCTGAATTTTCTTTGATCTCAGGCCAAAGGCGATGTTTTTTCTGATGGTGAGATGGGGGAAGAGCATGTAATCCTGATACACCATCGTGATATTCCGGTCCTTCGGAGGTGCATAGGTAATATCATTCCCATCCAGATGAATCGAGCCGCCATCAGGCTCATAAATGCCTGCAACAGTTTCAAGAAGTATTGTCTTGCCTGCTCCGGTTGGTCCGATGATCACGATGTATTCTCCTTTGGATATCTCAAGAGAGGCATGATCCAGGAAGAATTCTCCCATATCCTTGGATATATTCTGTATCTGTAACATCCAACCCCCTATAATCTGGCGAATCCGCCGTACCGTTCGAAGATATAGAGCGAAAGAAGGCTCATGAAGATCAAAATCGTTGCTGCTGAGATGGCAAGATCCAGTTTTCCGCATGACATATTCAGGAAAAGCGAGATTGGCAATGTTTCAGTTGACATACGGGTTGCCCCCGCAAGCATCAATGCAGCACCGAACTCGCCGATGCCTTTTGCCCAGGTGATGACCGATCCGGCAAGGAAACCATTGGCTGCCATGGGAAGCGTAACCCTCCAGAGTGCCTGCGTGTCATTGCAGCCGAGTGTTTTGGCCACGTACTCATAACGAGGGCTGATCCCTTCAAATGTTGAACGCATAATGCGGAGCATAAACGGGACATTCACAAAGAATTGTGCTACAATAATGCCGAGTGGAGTGAAGACAAAGACAAGCCCTGCCATGGCAAGCGCCTCGCCAACGGGTGTTGTTCCAAAGAAGAGCAGCAGTCCGACACCTGCAACAAGAGGGGGAAGGGCAAGTGGCATGTCGAGAATGGTGTTTACCACATGCTTCCCGGGAAAATCATATCGCGCCAGTGCATAGGCTGAAGGAACGCCGATTAAGATGCAGAGTCCCGTTGAGATAAACGATGTAAGCAGGCTCAGGTATATTGCAAAATGGATCTCCGGCGACTGGAGTGAGTTTAACATCCCCTCAAGAGTGGGATGGCTCATAATCAGAAGCAGCAGGAGGACAATGAAGAGAGCAAGCCCTACACCTATGGCAATTGTGGCAACCCTGAGTGGGGATTTGACCCTACTCTTCATAAATTGATCCTCTTTCGATCCCTCAGTGCTTTTGGAGTGCTGTTCCATTCTGCGATGCCATCAAAGTGCTGGTCATCAACCCATCCACTTGAGACTTCATTTCTGTTGTCAAACTGAAAGACATAGGGTTTGATATCAATGAGGGGGGTTTTGTCCAGAATGTCCACGCCTTTAATGGTTAGAATATTTCCTTCGACTGAAAGGAGCCGGACTATTGAGATGCCAAGGGGATTTGGTCTGTTGAAGTGTCTGATGGCAAAGATTCCACGTGCTTTTTCAACATCAAGAAATGGTTTCTGGAGCAGAGGTCCGCCCTGTGCACGGTGAAAGTGATAGAGGAGAATGATATGTGAAAACGATTCGATCTCCTGCAGACCCTCGGCATATTCTGAAAAGACCTCTACTGTGCCGATTGATTCATTGAATATTCCCTGTATTGGAGTTTCCTCCTGAATTGTAAATTCTGAATGGATGAGACCTATTGGGTGGTAACAGATCTCTATAGCTTTGATAGTGTTGTACTGTTCATTCATCTGTAAAATCACCCTTGAAAAATAGTGTTGTTAGATCTCCCCATAATAAGGGTCAGGGTATGTGACGAACCCATGTGCAGTAAAGATCGCTTTTGCTTCATCTGAAGCGACAAAATTGACGAACTCTCTTGCAGTCTCCGGGTATTCAGAGAAGGTAAGGCTGCCAATCGGGACAACTTTCACGATATTCTGTTCCTTTGGTATATCGATCCTGTCCAGTTTTTCACTCTCAAAGAGGTCTTCAAAGATAATCGCAGCATCTGTCTGCCTGAGGGCGGTGTGCACAATAAGTTCGTTCACGGTCGCAGTGCGTGCAATGGTGTTTGCCAGCACTTCATCCAGAATACCGTTCTTCTTCAGGAGGCTGTCAGAGAGAGTACCGATTGCTGCGGCTTCTGCGTCTCCGAGCTCGACTTTGATACCTGGTTTTGCAAGATCTTCAAGGGAAGTGATTCCTGCCGGGTTCCCTTTGGGAACAATGATGATCGGAACGTGGTAGACAACATTTGCTTCGGTGTCAATGAACCCCTTTTCACGGGCGGTATCAATATACGATGTTGCACCTGGCATGTATGCATCTCCCTGCTTCGTCAGCTCCATTTGTGAGAGGAGCGTGTTTGATCCGCCATAGTTGTAATGAATTGCCACGCCTGTCTTCTCTTCAAATGCTATTGCGATGTCGTCCATCGGTTCACGCATCCCTGCTCCGCAGTAGACGAGCAGTGAGTCAGGTTGTGTATTCTCTTCACCCGCGGTTGTTGTACCGGTGCATCCGGAAATACAAATAAATGCTGTTACCAACAGCATTACCAAAATAAAGCCACTTTTAAAGTTCATAGAGAAAGGTGGCGGATCGGCTACGATAAATATATGTGTTCATGCAGTTAATTTTTATGGATTTGTCAAATTAATTAATTTTACTTTAATAAGCTTCCGCGCGAAGAATGATGAAAAAAAATCACGAGAGAAGATGGATAGATCGTGAGGATGGTGATGGCGTTTGTTACGTCGTTTATTGATAAGAATCGATAGTAGTGAATACGAAGTGGAGTGTAGAGTGGATCAATCTATCCAATCATCCATCTGCCTACAGGAACCGTGATCACAAACCGTGCTCCTCTGCCAAATATGCCCTCTTCATGGATTTTGATCCCGGAGATGGCAAGGATCTCATGTGCCAGAAATAGGCCATAACCGTTATTCTTCCCCACTTTACGTTCAAATATCCGCTCTTTCATCTCATCGGGGACCCCGCATCCATCGTCCTCCCAGATGATCTGTTCTGTGCCATTCACCTCTCTGAACGATAGGGTGACCGACGTTGCTGTCTCCCCATGCCGGATGGTGTTGTCCATCAGGTTTGAGAAGACTTTTGGAAGGAGCCGGTCTGCAAGGATCATCCCGGGAGGGCAGTTGTTGTTAATCGGGATGCCTGACTGTGCAAGGGGCTCGACTATTGCTGTGATCTTCTGCCACTCTGCATCAGAGACACCGATCTTCTCATACTCCTTCATGAACGAAATCGATCTCTGTATTGTTCCGACGGAGCCGGTAACCTTCTGCAGGTACGTAGCGATCTTCTCGTCATCATTCTGTTCCGAGATGAGTTCGAGATATCCGAGGCTGGCGACCAGCTGGTTCTGGATGTCGTGGCGGGTGACTCCTGAGAGGAGGCGGAGTTTTCTGTTGAAGAGTCTGAGAGTCTCTTCTGCCATCTTCTCTTCGGTGACATCACGGTTGACGACGATTGCACCATGTAATCTTCCGTCATCAAGGATGACCGGTGCGGTATAGTTGTAGATAAGACGTTTCTGACCGTCAAAAGAATCGATCTCAAGGAGCTCGTCGGTGATGGTGACTCTTTCACGTATACTTCGGGCAAGAGCCCAGTCGTCAGGTGCAATCTCTTCACCTGATGGGAGCCTTCGGGCGCGGAATACTCCATACTCTTCGATACCTACATGCGGTTCAGCCCCCCAGATGGCAACACCTGCGGGATTTCCTGTGATGAGGTTTCCCTCTGAATCTGCAATCCAGAGACCGACAGGAAGGATCTCCATCACCTTTGAGAGTATCTTCTCACGGATTATGATCTCCCCTTCAGCCTGTTTTAAGTCGGTGATGTCAATGAGAGAGGTGATGGAGGCGTTCTCCCCAACAAGCAACCCGATTGAGATGAGTATGATCCGCTCCTCACCGTTTCGCCTGATGAACCTGAACTGGTACTGTCGTGGAACATCCCCTCCCTGACGGCGTGCCCGGTGATAGCCGATTATCCTTTCACTATCGTCGGGATGAATGAAGCTCAGGGGTTTCATCTTCCCTTCAATCTCATCTGCTGTATATCCGGAGAGCTCTTCGAAGAGGGTATTTACCTTTGTAATTATCAGATTCTGATCAAATATGGCAACGGGAGAGCCGGTACTCTCGAAAATTGCTCTGTACCTCTCCTCGCTCTTCCTGAGATTCTCCTGGGCAGCAGAGGTCTCATCCAGCTGCTGGCGCAGTTCTTCCTCCTGTACTGTCAGCTCTTCATGTGCGTCAAGAAGTTCGTCTTCATGCAGCCGCTGCTCCGTTACATCACGGATCGATTCGATTGCACCAGTGACCCTCCCCTCTTCATCATAGAACCGTGATGCGGTTGCCCAGAGCACCCTCTTATCCCCCTGTGTCGAGGCTGACCGTGTTTCGGTGATGAAACTCTCCCCTTTCCTTCTGATGTCGGTATAGTGCTCGTCTGCCTCGTCAAAATTGCCTTTGAGGACATAATCGATGAGGACCGGTCTCCGTTCGCCATAGAAGAGGTGGGAATATTCATACTCTCCTCTTCCGACCACGTCGTCCGCACCGATCCCGGTCATCTCCTCGATTGCCCTGTTCCATGCAATCACCTTCCCCTCAGAGTCGATCGCAAATGTGGCATCTGGGAGGAAGTTTATTATGTCAGAGAGTCTTCTCTCGCTCCGTCTGATATCCTGCTCTCTTTCGGCAAGATCGTCATAACTTGCTCTCAGCTCCTCTTCGGTTGCGGTGAGTTGTTCATATGCGGCATTCAGTTCATCAAGGTTCTCTGCAATCTTTCTCTCTGCCCTGCGGGAATTGACAGCAAGCCGGATCTTATGCGAAAGTTCTGCAAACTGGGCGCGTGGGTTGCCGCCCTTCTGGATATAATAATCCGCACCACTGTTCAGCGCCTCGATAACCACCTCCTCACGCCCTTTTCCGGTGAAGATGATGAAGGGTTTTGTCGATCCTAAGGCTCTTATCTCTTTTAAAAGTGTGATTCCGTCTTTTGCCGGCATCTGGTAATCTGAGATGATGGCATCATGGATTCCATTCAGGATCAGATCCGGTGCCCGCAGGGAGTTGTCAAGGATATCGACAATAAAGTCTCCTGTCTTCTCAAGAAAGAGCTTTGTCAGATCAAGGAGTGCCGTTTCGTCGTCTATATAGAGGATGCGAATTGGGTTGTTCTCTGCCGGATCGGACATAAGGTAATCTGGATATAAGATCTCTTATGAATTTAAATGGATCTATCCGCTAATCAATATCATAACCCCCTATTAAAAAAATAATGGTGTAATTGCGGTATAAAGGTATGAAATTGCATAAAAGGCTTCACCGGGTTCATGGGGTGAAGAGTGCATATTATATAATAATGGGTGTTTTCTTCTAATAACCGGAGGTTCCATCTCATGTCCTGTGTATCATCACTCTTGCGTACCTGTACCGTTCTGTTCCTGCTCTTTGCATTCTTCACAGGGGCTGCCCAGGCAGCCGGACCCTCAGTCATCATCACCGATCATACGGTTGTCCCGGCTGTTGTGATGCCGGGAGAGTATGCACTCATCTCTGTCACGATCATGAATGCGGCAACGACCTCGGTGAAGACCGATTCGACGATCCTGTCATCGGTCTATAGTGTAACATCATCTGAGAGTGCTGATGTGCATCTGGTGATCGAGAGTGTCTTTCTTGACGGCAGGGGTGATATTATGGTGGTGGAAGGGAATTCGGCATTCACCGGGGTTATCGGCCCCGGTCAGTCGGTTGATCTCACCTTCCTCATCAGGGCTCCTGAGAAGAATGGCATCTACTTCCCAAGACTCCGGGTTCGGGTTCGGGGGGGTGAGAGCGTCATCTACCCGATTCCTGTGAACGTGAATATGCCGATCTATTCGATGAAGACTCCGATTATTCAGGTGTCTCAGGAAGAACTCCCTTTTGTGAAGCCAGGGGAGACATTTCAGACAGAGATCTCGGTGGTGAATATCGGGCAGACCCGGGCAGACGATCTCACCGTCTCTGTCGGGACAGGGGACCGGGCAATAGCAGCGATTGGTCCTGTCATCTCATCATATCAGGTCCTTGCACCAGGTACCATCATGGTGATCCCGCTCTCCTTCCGGGTGGGGAGAGAGATCGATCCCGGCCTCTACGACCTTCCGATCAATCTGAAGTACCGGCTCCCCGACGGCTCTCTGCATCAGGAGATGGCTGTATGTGCAGTGGATGTGCGGGGTTCTTCAACAATCGCGGTCTCCTCGGTAAAGACAGATCCATCCACCATCACTGCAAACACGCAATTTGATCTGATCATCAGGCTTGAAAATACCGGGACCGGAAGGGCGACTTCAGTGTCGGCTGTCATTGACATCCCGCTATCAGGAGGCCGGGAGGCATTCATCGGGACAATCAGGCCGGGAAATGATGCCCCTGCAGTATTCCGGCTGAATGCGGGTGGCGGTGGGGATATTCCTTATACTCTCACCATCCGGTACTCGGATGATTATGGGGATCATCTGATGGAGCAGCCGATCACTCTGGTGGTGAAGGGTCAGGGGACGGAAGGATGGGTGTTTGCTCTTCTTATTGTCATAGTGTTTGCTGCTGCAGGGTACTATCTCTATAGGCAGAGAAAGCAGGGGTGATTTCGGATGCTCTCCGGTATCCGTGTCTCACTCTTCCTTGCCTCACGGGCGATCCTCCGGGGTGGCAGGATAGGTACTCTCTTAAATATCCTGATCATCGCGATGGTCTTTACAAATATGATCCTCCTCTCGGCGATCATCGGCGGAGCAGTGAATCTCTTCCATGAACAGACCGTTGACTACATCACGTCAGATATTGTCATCAAACCCGATCAGGATGAGCGGACGATACTGAATGTCGATGAACTCCTTGAACGGGTCAACCGGGTTCCGGGTGTCTCCCGGGCCTCGGCACGGTACGCCCTTGGTGCGACACTTGGCTATAAGGGTTCATCGGTGAGTATTCCGATCACCGCCTTCAATCCACGGGATGAGGTGGAGGTGACCCGGATCCATACGCGGGTTATTGAAGGTGACTTCCTCTCACCGGGAGATGATGGAATACTCCTTGGCCAGTTGGTCGCTGGTCATGAGGATTCTGGACTTGACTTCTATGATTCACTCGGTGGTGTTGCGGTCGGCGATTCGATAACAGTGATGTATGCAAATGGTGTCTCCCGGGAATATCGTATAAAAGGGCTCTTCTCGACGAAATCATATCAGGCAGATTACATGGCATTCATCTCATGGGAGGAGATGAACACAGTTCTTGGCACTCGGAATACCGGGGCAACCGAGGTGCTTGTCAGGACAGTGTCGGGTGAGGATCCCCTGGTTGTGAAGATGCGGCTCCTTACATTCGGGGTCCAGGAGAGAGTTGAGACCTGGGAGGAGGCGATGACACAGATCATCGCCGATTCGATGGAGACATTCTCAATCATCGACCGTATCTCGCTTGCAGTCAGCCTCATCATCGCGATAGTGGTGATCGGGATCGTCTTCACGATCAAGACGATCAACCAGCGTCGGCAGATCGGAATCCAGAAGGCGATTGGGATCTCAAACCGGATCATCATCGGGAGCTATGTTGCCCAGGTCCTCTTCATCTGGCTCTTTGGTTCACTGGCCGGAATGGTGGTTGTGAATCTCCTGCTCTTCTACTTCTCGGCAAACCCGCTTGAGTTTCCTGATGGTGACGTGGTTCCGGTCTTTGAGATGGCAACGATGCTTGAGAATGTGGCATGGCTTGCGGCCGCCTCCGCACTTGCCGGATTTTTGCCTGCATGGCGGATCACACGGGAGAATACCCTGGATGCGATGAGGGGATGATTCAATGATTGAAGTTCGTGATCTCCAGAAGACATACAGGATGGGAGATGTGTTTGT
>NZ_JAUSCG010000148.1 GCF_030651615.1 Methanocalculus sp. | reverse complement strand
AACAGCTCTTCTTTCGAATATGACGCAAGTTCCTCTGCCTACTCACGAAGACATCTGATTCTGTCCGCACCTCCCCTGCTCGATGTCACTCTTATGCTCTTATCGGGGAAAGCAGTGCACGGATAAACGGGCGGCTCTGGGGACTGCAACAGACTACAGTATCCAGTTCCCCGACAGTTATAATCTCAGCCATAAGATCGTTTTCATCAGGCAGAGGGATTTGCTGCTCTTTCACTACCTTAAAGAAACGTTCGATCTCAAGATATGGTCTTGCTTCCGGCGGAAGCATTGCATAATTCTCTAAATCATCTTTCATCGTCGAATTACGTGCAATACAATCGTCAAAGAAGAGATATACCTCTCCTCCGTACTTCTCACGTATCTTCCGAAGTTCGGACAGCGCTATCCGGGTGCCCGGAGTAACACCAGGGCTTACACACTTTTCTGCAACAGTTCCCCCGTCAATTCGGAGGTGTGCACGTATAGGATCATCATCTGCTTCTGGATTTGCCATTCTTAGAATTGTATTGCCTAGTAAAACATAAAGGATCGCCAGATTCAAAGGACGAATACCATGATGAAATACGCAAAGAGGAGGACGGAAACGATGAAGATTCCATAGCCAGGATCTCGAAGAGACGAACCGCCACCGGGATATTGGGCAGTAAGAAGAGCAAGGTGTTCTTCTCTGCATCTGCCTGCTGCTGCAGGAGTTACAATTCTCAGCAGCGCCGACTGTAAAAGGATCTCTCCTGCCATAACCGGATTTTGTAGAAACCATGCAGCCCCTGATGAAATCCTGCTGATAATACGAGTAATACCTGTTTCGACAGCAGGAAGGATGAAACGGGAGACTCTGAGAAACGCCCGCCCGACAGTACGATAGAGTGCCATGAAATCCGGTGGTATATAGGTGATCTGCTTAATGATACTCCGTGCTACCCAGAGATTCAACAGAACTGCTGCAAAGATGATGATCGTCTCGATCACATGGGTGAGACTGAAGACATCATGTGTTATCGGATAGGGCAGGATCGAGAAGAGTACCCAGGGGTATACTCCATAGATGATACAGGAGAGAGCAGTCATCACCATTGCAATCTGCATCGGAAGAGGAGGGTCACTCGATACAAGACCCGGCTTCTCCTTAATGAAGGCATAGTAGTTCAGCTTCACAAATGAGAGGAATGTACCGACTGAGCCGATCAGAAGGAGTATCTCTAATGTGAAGAGACCACTCTCGGCAGCTGCACCGACGATCATCTCTTTGCTGATATAGCCGTTCAGCCAGGGAACACCTGCAATGGCAGCAGAAGCGATGATACAGGCAGCAAATGTTAGTGGCATCTGCTTCCCAAGACCACCAAGTTCTGAGAGGCGATGCCGCCCGGTCTGGTAGATGATCGCACCAACCACCATGAAGAGGAGGGCCTTATACAGGATATGGTTGAAGAGATGGGCTATCCCTCCGTTGATAGCAAGTGTTGTTCCGATACCGATTGCGGCGACCATGTAGCCGACCTGGCTGATGATATGATACGAGAGGAGTGACCGCATATCATCCTGAAGGAGGGCAAAGATGAGGCCGTAGACGACCATTATCGCACCGAGGTACATCACCACTTCAGACCCGGGCAGTGTCCGTGCCAGAAGGTACACTGCCGCCTTTGTGGTGAAGATGCAGAGGATGACCGACCCCACAATCGATGCCTTCGGATATGCATCAGGGAGCCAGGCATGGAGCGGAATGATAGCTGCATTCATGCCTATTCCAAGGATGAAGAGGATGGTGGTAAGACCGGGTGCGGCATGACCGACCAGAAGCGAGCCGGTCTCTGCATACTGCAAGGAAATTGCCCCAAGGAGGAGGGCGCCTCCGAGGATATGCATCAATGCATAGCGGTATCCCGGTCCCGCCGCATCTTCCCCCCCATACCAGATAAGAGCAAGAGAGGAGAGGGCAAGGAGCTCCCAGAAGAGGAAGAGTGTGATGAAATCTCCGGCAAAGACGATCCCGATACCTGATCCGATCTGGAGAAGTATCGCAATCTGGTGGATGAGACGCTTCTCTTCGCTCGCATAGATGATCGCAAGGACGCTGATCCCGGCAAAGATATAGCCAACAACTCTGGAGAGGTCATCAACTGAGAGGAGGATCAGATCCATACCGGAAAGAAACGGGAGGACCCAACCTATCATATCTCCTTTCTGAAGAGAGATGCAGGCAAGTCCGGCTATGGTAACAAAGAGCATCCACTCATGCCTCACCCTTTGAGGGAGAAGTGGGAGGACAATTGCACCGATGAGATAGATGGCAAACGGCGGAAGTGCGATCACAGATCATACCTCCTGTTGAGAGAGAGCTCCCGCTTGATCGATTCCATTTCTATCAACTGTCGCGGTCTTTTCTTCATACATCATCGATAATTTCTGATCGTAGATCAGGTACATATACCTCACTACCAGAGAAGCGGTATTTGCAGCAATTACACCGGGTATGTCACCTCAGGAGATGATCGTCTCTATTCCGGAGGTGCACCTTCCGGCTCTATCTATCGTCTGTTGAGAATAGAGGAAGGCGTATATGGGTGACGATAACGTCTCTGTTTAGGCGGTCACGGATAAGCAGAAGACTCATACAGATACATATACCAGACAGAATATAAGTCTTCCCGAGACCGATATTATCATAAAACATCGAAATATCGCTCAAAAAGAACATAATACATCTCATCTGCACCCCCTCTATCTGCAGAAAAGAATAGCATTAAGCAGATATACAGGAGATCGTTAGTGAATGAAGAATCCCTTCCATGTGATGATCATACCCACCCTCGGCTGCTGTTCAAACTGTGCATACTGCTGGAGTTCCGAGGAGGGATCACCCATTATGACCATCGATACAATTCATGATATTGTCCGGTGGCTCAAAGACTTCCGATCTGATCCAGTAACCTTCACCTTCCATGGAGGAGAACCGCTCCTTGCCGGTGCAGACTTCTATCGGCAGGCACTTCCGATCCTCTCAGAGGGGCTTTCTCATCTCACTCCCGAATTTGCCCTTCAGTCAAATCTCTGGAAGATGACTCCGGAGGTTGCAGAGGCGCTTGCTGCATACCATATTCCGATCGGTTCCTCAATCGACGGACCTGAGGCGATAAATGATACACAGAGGGGAACAGGGTACTATGAAAAGACGATGAGAGGGTATGAAATTGCCCGGTCGCATGGTTTATCAGTTCGGTTCATATGCACGTTTACGAATAAATCAGTCCTCCATAAAGAGGATATCTTCAACTACTTCATGGAGAGGGGCTTTCCGATGAAACTGCACCCTGCCCTTCCATCGCTTCGTGACGGAAGTCCTGAAGAATGGGCACTCCCTCCTGAAGAGTATGGGGAACTGCTCATCTACCTCCTTGACAAGTATCTTGAGAACCTTGACAAATCCGAGGTAATGAACATCAATGACCTTGTCAAATGCGTTGTTACACGGCACGGAACCGTCTGCACATATGTTGACTGCATGGCAAACACGTTCGCAATCGGGCCGGACGGTGCGATATACCCCTGTTACCGTTTTGTTGGAATGCCGGAATTTGTGATGGGGAATGTCGCCAACTCTCCATCTCCTGATGAACTGGCAGAGTCAAAACCATGGAAACTGATGCAGGAGTACAAGCGGTATGTCGACTCTGCATGTGCAGACTGCTCACATATCAACTATTGCAGGGGAGGATGCCCTTATAATGCAATTGCACGGACAGAAGGGAGGATCGAAGGAGTTGATCCTCACTGTCCAGCCTACAAGCGGATATTTGAAGAGATCAATGACCGACTCAACCGTGAGATGTTTGAGACATCTTCGGTAAGCGCCCGGCGAAAGAGACGAACACAACCGGGTATCATGGCATTGATGCAGAGGATTCTGGCAAAGTAGACCGGTAGGGGAGCGTATCCCCTACTTCAGAATATCAAAGATAAAGTACAGAAATGCGATGATACTGATGAATATGATTCCATATCCCCCACCCCAGATATTGATCTGATCATCCGGATAGCGGGCTTTCATCTCCATAAGGGTATCTTCATATACTTTTGACGTTGAAGGGGAAGAGAATGCCCGCATAACCGGCAGTGCAAGGGTTTTCATGCCGATCTGACAGGCGACAGGCGGATTAGCAACAACCACCCTGAGGAATGTTGCCAGACATTCAATACCCTTTCCAATTCCTTCAGCACCACGGACAAGCGGATCTGCTGCGATCCAGGTGACCCCCCTTCCTAAAGCGATATAGAAAGAATCAATATCGGTCTCAAATCCACGTCCGGGAGATCTGAGGGACCTCACCAGGAGGAGGACGATACCTGCCAGAGCAAAGATTGCAACTGACTCAGGCAGGTGTGAAGGGGAGAACGGGTGGGCATGTGTCCCACCCGGAAGGAGGTTTGTGAGGAGATCGGGTAAGAGCCCGATAATAAGGCAGAGAAGTGCGGTAATGCCCATCGCTACCAGCATCGGAGCCGGGGCATCTTCTGGGATGATGCCTTCTTTTGTCCCGTGGGCTGATCTGAAGAAGACGAAGTAAAGGAGACGGCTGACATAGATGACAGTAATGACAGCTGAGACTAAGAGGATAAGTGAGAGATACGGCACACTCCCTGCTGCCTCGATCACCATACCTTTGCTGACAGCACCATTCAGACCCGGCAGTCCTGCCAGCGCAAGGCCACCGATGACGGCACAGAGTGTCGTCTTCGGCATCATCCCTGAAAGACCGCCAAGCTCCGAAAGGCGATGATGACCTGTCCTGAGGATCACCGCACCAGCCGCCATGAAGAGGAGCGATTTGAAGAGGATGTCATTGACCATATGGGCAAGTCCTGCATCAAGCCCGGCCACCGTTCCCACCCCTATGGCAGCAACCATATAGCCGCCCTGACTGATGATCGAATATGCGAGGAGGCGGCGGATATCGTCCTGCATAAGGGCGTAGATGGCACCGTAGAGTGCCATCGCCCCACCCATATATGCAACGGTTAGTCCCCATCCCCCGATGGCTGCAAGGAGGAAGACCGCCGCTTTTGTGGTGAATATGCAGAGGGCGACCGACCCGACAACAGATGCCCGTGGGTAGGCATCCGGCACCCAGGTATGAAGAGGAATAAACGCAGCATTTACTCCTATTCCGATCAGCATCAGCACGACTCCGAACCCATCTCCCACCGATCCAAATGCGGCACTCCCTGTTGTGGCGATGGTATAGACGATTCCACCGAGGAGGCAGGCCCCTCCGAAGATATGGAAGAGGAGATAACGGTAGCCTGCACCGGACGATTTCGGATCTTCAGATGACCAGATGATCGCAAGTGATGCCAGTGCAAGGAGTTCCCAGAAGACGAAGACCGTGATGAGATCGCCTGCATAGACGATCCCCATCGCTGCTGCAATAGATGCGAGGATGCCAGTCGTCTCAAGCGCCGGGAGATCGCGATATGATGCATAGATAAGTGTGATGAATCCCGCGAGTGCAAAGATGATACCGGCAAGCTGCCGCATCGGGTCGACTGTCAGGAGGATCGTCTCAATGCCGGGGATGATCTCAAGTATCACTCCGGGTGATGCCAAATTGAGGAGAAGCACCAGGAGTACACCAACAGCACCGATAAGGAGTGTCCATACTTTCCTGAATACCCCTGGTATCAGAGGAACGATGAGAAGACCGAGCAGGTAGATACATGCCGGAGGTATCTCGATCATGGTATCACCGATTGCGTAATCTCTGCAATTGCAATCTCAATCAAATCCATAAACGGCATAGACGGGAAGAAGAAGATCAGAACCGATATCGAAGCAGTGAGAACGATCGGAACGAGCATCGTAAGGGGTGGCTCTGTGACAGCATCGAGTGATCGTTCATCATCAGGATGCTCAAAGATCATCGTATAAATGATCGGGAAGAAATAGGCTGCATTTAAGACCGCACTGATGATGATAACCAACAGAAGGATCGGCATGCCCCCCTCAACGGCACCAAGCGCCAGATAGATCTTGCTGATGATACCGGCAAGCGGTGGAAGGCCGCAGATTCCAATAGCAGCAGCTGAGAACATGAGAACGGTCACCGGCATCTTCCTGAAAAGACCCTTCATATCAGAGATGGACTCCTTCCCGGCAGAGACGATGAACGCACCGGCAGCCATGAAGAGGGTGATCTTCATGAATGCATGGATGGGTATATGTGCCATTGCTCCGGTCATCCCGGCAATGGAGAGCATCGATACACCAAGCAGGATATAGGAGAGCTGGCTTACCGTCGAGTAAGCGAGCCTCCGCTTGAGGTTATCCTCGGTCAGGGCAAAGAGTGAGGCGGTAATTATTGTAAATGATGCGATCACTGCAAGGAAGATACCAAGACCAAGCGATGCCATCAGATCCATGCCAAAGACCCAACCCGCAATTCGGACGATCCCAAAGACACCGGCTGTAACGACTGCGACTGCATGGAGAAATGCACTCACCGGTGTCGGGGCGACCATCGCTGCAGGAAGCCATCCATGAATGGGCATCCATGCCGCCTTCACAAATCCTACCATGAAGAGGAGGAAGAGGATCCGGAGGATGAGATCAGATCCTGATCCCGCAAGGAAGCCTCCCGGTACAAAATCTGTCATTCCGGTGAGGAGATACGTCAGGATGGTCGCGGCGAGGAGGAAGATCCCGCCGACAAGAAGATAGGCAAGATACTTTCTCCCTGCCTTCATCGCCTCCGGTGTCTCGACATGAACGACGAGCGGATAGGTGATGATCGTCAGGATCTCATAAAATACAAAGAGTGTCAGCAGATTGGCCGAGAACGCTATCCCAATAGCAGCAGCTATTGCAACAGCAAGACAGAAGAAGAACCTCGTCTGTGCATGCTCTTTCAATGCCCGCATGTATCCTATCGCATAGAATGAATTGAGGAGCCAGAGGATGGATGCAACAAGAGCAAAGACCATCCCGAATGCATCCACCCGGAGGGCAAAATCTCCACCCGGCACCATCGGCAGAAGCGAGATCGAGATCCTTGCACCTGAGAGGACTTCAGGGAGCATGGCAAGGATAGAACAGAGCATCGCGATGGCAGCCGCAATTGTGACCCCTTCACGGATGTTCTCATATCTTCCGACGATCAGTATCAGCACCGCCGCAACAAGCGGAATGGCGATGGTTATCGCAGGAAGTATCCCGGTGATATCAGCCAAATCAGACACCTCCAAGGAGGAGTATAACCGCAGGCCCGACAGCCTCCATCAGGACCTCCACAAAGACTCCGAAGATGAGGCAGAGGACTGCAAGGCAGACCATCGGGGCAAGCATCGAGAGAGGACCTTCACGAACTGAAGTATGATGGTTGTCATGATGATCACCAAAGTATGCAATCTCAATGAACTTCCAGATATAAACGGCTGCAAGGAGAGAGCCGATGAGCAGAACCACGGCATATGGCCATAAACCGGCTTCAAACGCCCCGAGTACAAGATAGTATTTACTCATGAACCCGATTGTTGGCGGGATGCCGATCATCGAAGCACCTGCAAGGGCAAATGCTGCACAGGAGATCGGCATCGTCTTTGCAACACCCTTCAGCTCACTCAGCTTTGAGGTGCCCATCCGGTAGATGATCATCCCTGCCACCATGAAGAGACACCCTTTCATCACGGCATGACCGAGGATATGCAGAAGTCCTCCTTCCAGTGCGATCTGGTTTGCTACACCAAGAGCGAACATGATATACCCGATCTGGCTGATGCTTGAGTATGCAAGCATCCGCTTGAGATCATCCTGAGCTATCGCAAGCACCGCACCGGCGACGATCGCAACGGTTGCCATGAGGAGGATAAAACCGGTCACCGGAAAGCTGTCGATGATGTATGCGGTTGTAAAGACCGAGAAGAGTATCCGAAACAACGCATAGACACTCACCTTTGCCATCACCGTCGATATGAGTATTGTCACAGCAGATGGAGACTCAGTATATGCATCAGGAAGCCAGAGATGAAGCGGGAAGAAGGCAATTTTAATGGAGAACCCGATCATCAGGAAGAGGAACGCCGAGTGAACCGTTGCAAGCCCATACGAGGCAGGAAGAATCGCAGCAAGTTCTGCCATATTCAGCGTCCCGGTCGCGACATAGAGGTTCCCGATGCCGAGGAGGATGAATCCTGCCGATATAGAGCCGAGCACGAGATAGTTGAAACTTGCCACATACGAATGCGGCTTCCTTGAGGCGGAGATCAGTGTATATGCGGCAATCGATGAGATTTCCAGGAAGACATACAGATTGAAGATATCCCCCGTAATCGTCATGCCGACGAGACCTGTCACAAGGAGCTGGAAGAGAACATAGAAGGATACAATCTTCTCTTGTTCTATCTCTTTTTCAACACTCCTTCGTGCATAGACCACCGTTGCTGCGGCAAGAAGCATGATTGCTGCCAGAATAAAACCATTGAAACTATCGATGACCAGCTCTATCCCAAGCGGAGGCGCCCACCCTCCAAGATGATATCTGATCGTGCCTTCCTGCATCACCTGAAGGAGAAGGATAACTGAAGCCGTAAACTGAAAGAGGACGGTAATAAGTGTTATCGGATAGGCGAACCTCCGGTCATACCATCCCGCGGCAAATATCAGAAGCGACGCCAGGATTGGGATGGCGATCAGGAGGACCGGGAGATGATTGATCACCGTCATCGTCTCCTCACCGCCTGCATCAGTTCATCCTCGTCGATGACACCGTATTCTTCATAGATCCTGACGATGAGAGAGAGGGCAACAGCTGTGACACTCACTCCGACGACGATCGCAGTCAGGATTAAAACATGCGGCAGTGGATTGACATAGAGTGCATCAATCCCTTGCGGAAGGTAGATCGGAGCGGTCCCTCCCTTTACTTCGGCAAACGAGATATAGAAGAGGAATATCGCGGTCTGGAAGATGTTGAGTCCGATGATCTTCTTCACCAGGTTCTGTTTTGCGATTAATGCATAGAGCCCGATCAACATCAGGATGATCGCCATCCAGTAGTTGTATCGTGCAAAGAAGAGCTCAATGAATGACTCGATCATGGAGCTTCACCTCTGTTATCTGAGATATCATAAATGATCGATGTCATGACAGCCATCACGGTGATACCGATTCCGGCTTCAACTGCATCAAGGAGGTATCCATGAAGGTGCGGTATGCCGACAGCGGCTTCAATAACCCCATACTCCAGGAAATTGCCTGCGAGAAGGAGACAGAGGAAACCGATACCCGCATAGATGGCAATTCCCATAACTGAAAAGATCATAATTCCCCGATTATCAATCCGCCGTCGCACTTCGACGAGGCCGAATGCTACCATCATCAGGATAAATGACGAGGCGAAGACGACACCGCCCTGAAATCCGCCGCCTGCACCCGATGCACCATGTACAATGACATAGAGTGCAAAGACCTGGATGAACGGAACAGCAAGGCGTGAGACCGTCCTTATGACGACATTCTCCCTCATACCTTTTCACCCCGCCTGAGCAGGAGGGCTACCGAAATACCTGCGGTGAAGATCACCACAACCTCCCCAAGCGTATCAAAACCACGGTAGCTGGCAAGTATTGCGGTGACGATGTTATCGATCCCGATATCCGGGAGAACCGATTGAATATAGAGTTCTCCGGTATACTTCGTAGCCGGAGCCTCGGGATCACCAAACGCCGGCATATCCTCAACTGCCCAGAAGAGGATGATACCGATGAAGAGGACTGCAATGAGCGCTTTTGTCTTCAATCTGATGAACTCCTTTTAGTTCGTGCGATGGCTGCAATAAAGAGGACGGTGGTGATCCCGGCCCCCACTGTTGCTTCGGTGAAGGCGACATCTACCGCGTTCATCTCTGCCCAGAGAACCGTCATGATCAGTGAGTACGCGGCAAGAATGATCGTCGCATGAAGGAGATCCTTCACGGTAATTGCGGCGATTGCGCAGACGATCATAAAGAGGAGGAGGGCAAAGTCAAGCTCCCAGATCATTGCCGTTCATCCCCCTTCTTCCAGGGCATAACCCCGCGTGAGTGAGCAACATTCACAAGGGCATGAACCGCTGTTGGTGATGTGATGAAGATAAAGATCGCAAGGAGCAGAAGCTTCACCGAGATCAATGTCATCCCTTCATACAGAATAAATCCGACCAGCATCATCCCTTCTCCGAGTGTATCACACTTGCCGCTTGCATGGGCACGGGTATAGAAGTCCGGGAGCCGTATGAGTCCGACTGCACCGACGACCATGAAGAAGAGGCCGATGATGATGAATATGATAGCGATTGTGTTCAGCAGATGGTTCCCCTCCTGAGGTATTTGGCGATTGCCAGGGTTGCGATGAAGTTGATCATCGCATAGACGATTGAGATATCCAGAAAGAGTGGCCGTTCATAGATGAAACCGATGATAACGAGGAGAATGATCGTCTTAGTTCCAACCGTATTGACTGCAATCAGCCGATTCTCAACACCAGGCCCACAGACAACCCGGTAGAGGCAGAGGAAGATCGTCAGGATCAAAATGACGCCACTTGCGAGGAATATATCGATCATTGCCCTTCTCCAAAGATTTCTGCCATTTTCTTCTGAATACTTCGGCTCTTTAACAGCTCATCTTCTGATGCTTCAAGCACAAGCGCATGCACGGTAAAGGTTCCTCCTCTGACATCGACGGTGACAGTTCCAGGCGTCAGGGTCATTGCATTTGCAAACGCTGTTCTGAGAACGTCATTGCGAAACTCTGTATCAATCGTGAGAATACCGGGGTTAATTGGCATCTTCGGATGGAGAATCCGATATGCCACATCAATATTTGCATAGAGGATCTCAACCATCAGTTTTGGGATATAAAGAACGAATCGAATGAATATTCGGGCTGAATGAAAGAGATTCCGATCAGATCTGAAGATGAGATCTCCGGATATGAGGGTCACTATACCACAGCAGATGATGCCGGAACCAATATGAAAGAGATCAAAGTATCCCGAGAGGAGATACCAGAAGATCATCAGTATAGTAAATGTCGCGATCAATCCGGCAAAAGATGAGCGTCTATTATCTGAAGATATTTCCAACCCTCCGAAGCAATCCTTTCATTAAAATTGGAGAGTGTCATTTATAAACTTGTGTTCCAATTGTTCTTCAGGAAGAGACTATGAGTACTGTTACCACATTAACCGGCGTTCCCGGGATACTCCGCCCCTTCAAGGAGTATCTTGCAGGAAAGAAACTGAGTGAAGGCTCGCAGATCGCCTACTATGGCTGTGTCGGAACCTGCACACCGTTTGTCGAACTCCTCGCCTTCGCAACGCGCGATATGAAGCTGACACACACGTTTATCCCGCTCCTTGATGAGTCAAAAGCACGCATGCTGAAACCGGTCACCGGTGTCGGGATGCAGGCAGCTGACGAGATCGCCATCAAACCAGGTATCATCGTCCTGATGGGCGGACTGGCCATGCCGAATGTTCCGGTTACAGCAGAAGAGGCAGTGGCGACTGTATCAAAGCACGGTGTCCCGATCGTCGGGGTCTGTTTCATGAGTATGTTTGAAAAGTCAGGATGGCTCGAAGAGATCGACTTTGAGCTGATGATCGATGCCAGAATCGATCCGGTGACAATCACAACGAAAGAGTAAAAAAACAGAATTGGAGAGAGCTCTTCTTCTCATGCATATCCGGGAGGGGCTCCATCATCTTTTCGCAGGGAGAATCTCTTTGCAAATGATTGAATATCATCACTGTACCGTGCGATCAGTTCGGGATCAAATGCCTCCGCAGGGAGCTTCTTCGCCTCGTTCATCATGATCAGAGTCAGCTGAAAGAGAGATTCAGGTGTCATCTTCAGCTGTGAAATCTTGCCGTTATAAAGGCCGAGATGAAGATCAATCATCCAGTAATGATCACCCTCACGACGGTATGTATTGATATCAGCGGTGAACCAGTCTTCATCAAGTGATCCGACCGAGAGGGCATACGCCTCCTGGATACGGTTTCCATAGAGGG
>NZ_JAUSCG010000146.1 GCF_030651615.1 Methanocalculus sp. | reverse complement strand
TTCCGGAACAGGACGATACTGGCAATATTTGCAATATTCTTTGCCATCATGATTATCGGGATGATAAGCGGTATTTCACAATACCAGGATATTATTAACTCATATAACGAACACCTCGCAATTATCGGATCACAGGGGGAGGAGTTTATGGGAGGGTTCATGGATTACCGTCCGTCCACGATGATCATCTTCTCATCAGTTGGATCCCTCCTTGTGACGATGGGATCACTCCTTGGGATCACAGTGGGGTTCGATCTCATCACCCGTGAACGTGAGGCAAAAACACTCAGGATTCTTCTATCACATCCGGTCTTCCGGGATGAAGTGATCAACGGAAAGGCGATCGGTGCCGGAGGAGCACTTGCAGCTGTTTTTGCAGCGACGATAGGGATATCAGTTGCTCTTCTGTTAATTGCCGGCATTGTTCCATCAGGTGATGAATGGTCCTCAATTATGATCTTTGCGATCTCGGCATTTCTGATGATCATCGCATATTTTGCTATTGCTCTTTGTATGTCTGCACTATCAGAGACGAGTGGAGCGGCACTTATCTATACGCTCATCATCTTCATCATTCTTTCAAGTCTCCTTCCCGTTCTTATTCAGCACGGGGTTGCAGATGCAATTGCCGGAGAACAACCAAAAATGCCGCAGATCTTCTATTCAGACACCGTTTCGGTATATGGAGAAGGAGAAGTAGGAGCAAAGTCGATCCGTCTTGATGACGATGATTTTCAAAGATACCAGGAAGAAATACAGGCATGGTGGTCAAGGCGACAGGCGATAATCGATACCGCCTCATTATTCTCACCAACGATGAATTTTGAGAAGATATCAACTACTCTCATGCTTAAATCAACCTTTGGATCTGGCGAATCAATAAGCGCAATGTATTCGTCAGTAACCACCTTCGGTTCGGATGATGGGATTATTGCACATATCATCGCTCTCCTTGCACTCCCTGCGATCTTCTTTGGTATTGCATATATGAGGTTTATGCGGTTGGATCTCAGGTGATCAGTTTGATACGTCGTATTTTTATTATTGGATTGATCCTTTGTATCGTTGTAACAGGAGATGGTGCGGCAAGTACGGACTATACCAAACAATACTCGATATCAACACCATTTCCAGGCAGGAGTGTCGAGGCAGGGACGATCATCTCCTTCCCGATCGTAGTCGAGAGTACCGGAACCGGAGAGACCGGTCGTCTCTGGGTACAGCCATTTGCCGGTACCACCGACTGGGACTTCACATTTAGGAAGGATGGATCTGAGGTGACCCAAATCACCCTCCCCTCAGGCAGCAAGGAGACGGTCACTCTGGAGATCGAGACCGACTCCGAGACCCCTATCGGTGAGTACCGGGTGAAGGTGTATGTTGGAGATGCAACGCTCTGGCTCACCATCCGGATTGATGAGACCCATAAAGGCGAGGACGGCATACTTACCCTCAAAACCGTTGATGAGATCGGAAAAGCCGTTGGTGGGGTGTTGGTTGAACTGAAACCGGTTCGTGGAGGAGGAGAATCGATCCTTCTCACCAGTGCAAGTGACGGAACCCTGAGGACAGTTGCAAGTCCCGGGGAATATACCGTATCTATCAGGAAGGAAGGGTATTATTCACCGGCAGCAGTCACCGCAAAGGTGCGGGCAGGCATGACCGAAACTCTCTCTGATCGTGTGCTCCAGACACGGGATACCGCACTCACTGTTGCATGGGAGACACGGGCGGTAACGGTGACACCCGGCAGTTCGACCACAATTGCTCTCTCTCTTGAGAATATCGGCCGGGCAGGTGCAACCTTCTCTCTCGGAACAGAAGGGGTGCCGGAAGGCTGGTCGGTCCGATACCGAACAGGAACAGGTACAACCGGACAGGATATCTCCTCGGTCTATCTGGGAACAGGAGATAAACGAGATATCCAGATGGTGATCACCCCGAAGTACCGGGAGGAGATCGGAGAATATACACTCACCTCGGTCATCTCCACACCGGGTGGTGACCGCTACACTGCAGAAATCGAAGCATCAGTCCGGGGATCTCATGGAATGGAGGTCTCACTTGACCAGTATATCCTTGAGACGACCGGATCAGATCCCCTCACCTTCCGGGTGACGGTGAGAAACTCAGGAACAGCAGGCGACTTAACAGCGGTGACCCCGAAGATCTCAGCCCCAACCGGATGGAATGCAGAAATTCTCCCTGAGACCGTTGCCGGTATCGCACCAGGTGAACGAGTGGTCTTTGATGTCTCGCTCATCCCGCCATCAAACGTGGTGGCAAGCGAATATAAGTTCACGATGAAGGTGGGATCAGACCAGGCGGTCGTTGAAGATAACTTCAGGGTCGCGGTGAAGGAAGGATCATTTGCCGCAATCCTCGGGGTGATGCTCCTTTTAATTGTCGGAGGAGGAATCTATCTCGGTTTCAGGAGACACCAGAGGAGATGAGGGGGATCGATCTGACCCCCTTCTGATACCCTTATCCTCCCGGAAAACAGATATATTCATGATGAATGGCAGGAATCGATCAGATATTGTGATCGGATTAAAAGTAAGCGTGATACAGAAGGCAGATCAGCGGAGCGGGAAGAGAACGGATGGAGTTGTCGCCGCAATTTTAACAAATTCTTCTTTTCATCCTCACGGAATAAAGGTCAGGCTTGCCGATGGAACCGTCGGCAGAGTCACCTCGATCACAGAATCCTGATGCTGAATAGTCCGGAGGATGGAGATCTGACTCATCCAACGGACGCTTCTATGACACCTATCGGAGGCCGGATTGTTATGAACACATTCGCCCTCCGCGGGATAACCGTATTTACCATAAGAGCCGAAGATCCATAGACCATGATCATCATCGGGATAGATCCCGGCATCGCCCGCGTGGGGTACGGTGTCATCGAGAAGCGGGAGCGGGAGATTCTGCCGCTTTCCTATGGGTGTATCGAGACCTCCGCCCGCGACCGGACAACGAGCCATCGCCTCCACGAGATTTATCTCCGGGTCAGTTCCCTTCTTCGGGAGTATTCTCCCGATGAGATCGCTATCGAAGAGCTCTTCTTCACAAAGAACGTCACATCAGCTATAAGGGTTGCAGAAGTAAGGGGAGTGATCCTGCTCGCCGCTGAGGAGCAGGGGATCACAATTGTTGAATATACACCAAACCAGATCAAACTGGCGGTATCCGGGTCAGGCCGGGCGAAGAAGGAACAGGTGCAGGATATGGTGCGAAGAATCCTGAAACTGGACGAGATCCCAAAACCCGATGATGCAGCGGATGGTCTTGCAATCGCCCTCTGTCATATCCATACCCTGCGGTGAATCTCATGTTTGCACATATCAACGGGTCGGTATCATCGGTTGGGGAGAAGTCGGTCGTGATCGATGTCGGTGGAGTCGGCTACCTGGTGCAGGTGAGCCAGCCAACCCTTCTGGAGATCAGGGGTGCAACCGGTCAGGTGAAGCTCCACACCCATTTCCTCCTCAGAGAGGATTCAGCAACACTCTATGGGTTTATCAGGACAAACGAGCGTGAGCTCTTCCAGATCTTAATCAATGTCTCCGGCATCGGCCCTCAGATCGCATTGAACATCCTCTCCCAGATATCACTTGAACAGTTTGCGATGGCAATCATCAATGATGATGAACGAGCCCTCACAAGAATATCAGGAATCGGACCAAAAAGTGCAAAGAGGCTGATTCTTGAGCTGAAGGAGACGATGAAGAAGCGGAGGGGCACCTTTACTGAAGGCGGGAGCCATCTGCCTGCATCGGATGCGGTATCTGCCCTTGTATCACTCGGGTTCACCGAACGGGAGGCAGAAGAGGCGGTTAAAGTGGTGGCTCCTGATCTCAGCGGAGGAACAGTACAGACGATCATTAAAGCGGCACTCCACCACCTGAAGGAGCGGACAGGATGACTGACCGGATCATTACACCGGTTAAGATCGAGGATGAGACCGATGACCCCGCGATCCGGCCTGCACGCCTTGATGAGTTCGTTGGCCAGCCCCAGATTAAAGAGGCACTCAGGATTGCAATCGAGGCGGCAAAGATCCGGGGAGAGACCCTTGATCATATCCTCTTCTCCGGACCCCCGGGCCTTGGCAAGACGACACTTGCCCAGATCATCGCCCGCGAGATGGGATCAGCCATCCGGAGCACGACAGGACCTGTCCTCGATAAACCAGGGGACCTCGCCGCCCAGCTGACCGCACTCTCATCAGGCGATCTCCTCTTCATCGATGAGATTCATCGTTTAAACCCGGTTGTTGAGGAGATCCTCTATCCGGCGATGGAAGATTACAGTATCGATGTAATGATTGGTGAGGGTCCCGGGGCACGTGCAATCCAGCTCCCTCTCGATCGTTTCACCCTGGTCGGGGCGACGACCCGTGTCGGTCTCCTCGGATCTCCGCTCCGTGACCGGTTCGGTCTCATCTTCCGTTTGAACCTCTATGATGTCCCTGACCTCCTCTCGATCGTGAAACGATCAGCAGCGATCCTGAAGATACCAATCACCGAAGAGGGAGCACTTGAGATAGCACAGCGGAGCAGGGGAACTCCGAGGATCGCAAACCGGCTTCTCAGGCGTGTACGCGACTATGCAACGGTCCGGGGTGACGGATCGATCACCCGTGAGTCGGCAGATCTGGCCCTTGACATCCTCGGAATCGATCCGATCGGCCTCGATGATCTTGACCGGAGGATCATCTCGGTCATCGCCCATGACTTTGGAGGAGGACCGGTGGGTGTCAAGACGATTGCAATTTCTATCGGAGAAGAGGTTCGGACGATCGAAGAGGTGTACGAACCGTACCTGATCAGGATCGGGTTTTTAAAACGGACACCGAAAGGAAGGGAGACGACAGAGGCGGCGGTTTCGCATCTCCATCAGGATTTTTGACCTGATAGAAAG
>NZ_JAUSCG010000144.1 GCF_030651615.1 Methanocalculus sp. | reverse complement strand
GTGGAGTGTACTGACCTGCCAGGATGTATGAGCGAAGGAGAAACGCTCAAAGAAGCTATTGAAAATATTCATGAGGCAATCATTGGCTGCCTGAGCTCGAGATTAAAGATGGCATCTGAGAATATCCAAATCAGTTCTCTTCCATCTCATATGAGTATCGATCTCGATTCCTCTGGAATACAATATACCTAAGCTTCCGCGAGCAAACGTAATTAAACACATCGCAGCCTTAAAAAGAGCAGGATGGATTGTAATTTATGATTTAAGTTATTTTCCGGTTCATATGACGCAGAAATGCTGCAATAACGCTCTATAGTTGATATCTCTGATCCCAGGCCGGAAGAAACTATTTTATCTTCCTCTTCCATAGTAGATGTAATGAAGCGTATCCATGTCATCGTTGATGGCTATGTTCAAAAGGTCGGGTTCCGGGAGCATGTACGGAAAGAGATATTCGGGACAGGTATTACCGGATATGTACGGAACCTTGATGCCGGGGAGGTTGAGATCGTTGCCGAAGGTAGGGAAGATCTCCTTCAGGCGCTGATTCATGGTATCGATATCGTCCGGTACCCAATTGAAGTAACCTCCTGTAACGTCACCTGGCAGGAGGCAACCGGCGAGTTTCCAAGGTTCACAATCATCCGGGGAGACATCCAGGAGGAGCTCTTTGAGCGGATTGATTATGCCGGCACCATCATGCATGAAACTCTTGAAGTCTCAAAGTCAACTCGAGACCTGCAGTACCAGACCCTCGATAAACAAGATCAGATGTTACATAAACAGGATCAAGTGATCGACAAACAGGACAAGATAATCGACAAACAAGATCAGATGCTTGACAGGCAGGATCAGATGATCGAGATCGGAAAAGAGACCAGAGATGAAATTACCTCCCTCAGAAAAGACACTCGATTATATCTTAATGACGAGAAAAACGAGATAATTCGGGAAATAGCCTCTATCAAGGATGCCCTTATCCGTGCAGGAATACAAGTCTGATCCCTTTACTTATATAGTGAAATCCTGTATGGATTCTGCTGGCCTGTTACACCGATCTGCCCCATCCTCTTCTAGAATCAGGTGAAGCACTTCCTGTATATTGGTGAGCACCTCCTCATAGGTGTCACCCTGTGCATAGCATCCCTGGATTGAGGGTATATGGGCGAAATAGCCATCATCGTCCTTATCAATTGAGGTTACAAACCCCCCTCCAGCCATCCCCTCACTCCTCACAATCCATCACCACCACCTGCGACTCCTCGATCCCCTGCACAGTGAGACACCCGCCGCCGGCACCGGGATACTCCGTCCTAAACGACTCATGCGGCGGCAGGGTCACCCGCCAGCACTTCGTCACCTCGCCATCCAGTTCAGATGCAAAGTCCGGTGGCACCGTTGCCCCCTCCCCGGTATCGAAAGAGATATCATAGAGCGTCAGCTCAACCGGTTTTGACGTGTGGTTATCCACCCGGATCAGAACCGATCCCTCAAAAAGCCCCCGTTTTACCACAACCCGCCGCATGATCCGCCCTTCAATAGCAGCGGTATCCGGGACCGGCAGTTCGACGATGTCAGCGACCTTTCGTGCGATATCAGGAATGATCGCACAGACTGCACGTGCCCGGTCTTCTGCAATACGGCTTTTATCCCTCCGTGAGAGGAAGAGCTTCAGGTCGCGGCCGAGCTCCTGGAGTGCCAGCACGATCTCCCGTTCGACCTCGGGGATCGAAGCAACCGCATCCTTGCTCTCGCTTGTGAACGGCACATTCGTCGAGGCAATATGCACCAGGATCATGACCGGCCCAACCGGAAGCCCTGACTGTGAGATCCCGTAGCTCTTCCAGTTCACCGATTGGATCGACTGCGTGATCGCACATGCCCCCTGCTGGTACAGGAGCGGCACACGGTTTGCAAATCGCAGGATTTTAGCCGACCCCTCTGCCTCAAGCCTCCCCCCGTATCCGATTGCTGCCTCGACAACAAACGAGTGACCTGAGAAGACACCGGGTGGCCTGCTCCGCGCCTTCACAAAATCGAGGGCAAACTCCTTCTCAAGACCTCCGATGATCAGCTCCTCTCCGATTGGGGAGAGGCAGACCTGTGCCGGGGGAGCAGGTATCTTCACCGTCTGCATCGTTGAAAGAAGTCTCTTCAGATCAAGAGGTCCGAGATCTGCTGCCTGTACAGACCCCAGAACCCCGGCAAGAGCGAGGATCTCATGTGCCGTCTTCTTACCGACCCGCGAGAACTCCTCTTCAAGAAACACTTCAACAGATGTTTCACTTGCAGCTGCCATCCGTTTCAGAATCCCAAACTCGATCCCATGCGGGTGGGGTTTGATCGACTTTGGGCAGGGTGGAACCTCCCCGGATACCCGTTCAAAGGTCGTACCCTCACCATCGATCTCGATCCGGAAACGGGCATGAGGGTTCACGATGGACGTATACTTCAGATACTCAAGCAGGCGTTTCTTCGCCGCCATCGAACTCGCAAACTCAAGCTCAATTCTGGTGCCATGCGGCTGAGCCCAGTCCACCTCCTCATGCGACAGGACATCCGGTTCATTCGTCTGGGTCTTGATCATCAGGGTGAACCGGTGCGCCTTCGTCTTTGGACCTGTTCGGGAGATGACGGTGGCAGGCACCCCGCTTGTCAGTTGTGCATAGAGGACCGCAGCAGAGATCCCAATCCCCTGCTGGCCACGGCTCTGCCGGACCTGGTGAAACCGTGATCCGTACAGGAGCTTTCCAAAGACGAACGGCACCTGTTCAGGAGTGATGCCAGGGCCATTATCTTCAACAGCGATTGAGTACGTCTCAGATCCCGTTTTTCTGATGATCACGAGGATATCAGGAAGAACCATCGCCTCCTCGCAGGCATCAAGGGCATTATCGATCGCTTCCTTTATTGTCGTAATAATGCCGCGTGTTGGTGAGTCAAAACCGAGGAGATGCTTGTTCTTCTCAAAGAACTCCGCAACACTGATACTCTTCTGTTGTTTTGCAAGCTCCTCAGCTAACACCAATGCCTACCACCCCGGCGACGGCATCCTCAATGGTTAGCTGTTTCTGTTCTCCGGTTGAAAGATCCCGGAGGGTGATCATCCCCTCTTCCACCTCACGCTTTCCGATGACAGCCACATAATCCGCATGTTTTGCCGCCTGTGAGAGCTGTGCGGAGAGGCTCTTTCCGAGGAGATCAGTGATCGTCCGGACTCCGGCTTTTCGGAATGCCGAAGCTACCCTGATCGAATCTATCCGGCCTTCCGGTGTTGCAACCACCGCAACAGTCACCGGCCGTCTGGGACTCTCCTCACCACGAGAGACCATCACCCGGTCAAACCCGATCGCAAACCCGCATGATGGTGTATCTTCTCCGCCGAAGAGGTGGGCAAGCCGATACCCGCCGCCACCCATGATCTGATTCTCGGCACCGAGGTTCTCAGCAAACGCCTCGAAGACGCAGCCGGTATAATAGTCGAGGCCACGGGCAATACCGAAATTCTGGATATACGGCACCTCATGTGCATCAAGGATGGCAAATGTCTCACGGATTCGTTCTTCTTCAGGAATCGCACCGGTGATGGCGAATGCATCATCGAGGTTCTTTGATTCGATGAGGGCGGTGAGCTGATCTGCTCGCCCGGTATCAGGAAGCACCTCGTGGAGTGCACCATAATCCCGTTTATCAAGACACCCTCGAACCTTCTTCTGGATATCAACCTCTAAATCCACAATCAGACTCTTCATCATTGCGAGATGTCCGACACGAAGCTCAAAACGAACACCGGCAGACCGGAGCAGATCGTAGCCAACAGCGATCACCTCGGCATCAGCAGAGGAGGTATCCGCACCGATCAGTTCGATTCCAAACTGCCAGAATTGCCTGTATCTTCCTTTTTGCGGCCGTTCATACCTGAAACAGTCCCCAAAGTAGAACCAGCGGACCGGTTTGTTCAGCACCTTTGCCTCGTTTACATACATACGGAGAACTGGAGCAGTAAGCTCAGGGCGGAGTGCAATATCCCTTCCTCCTTTATCCTGGAAAGCATACATCTCCTCGATGATCCCTTCTCCTGATCTCAGGGTGAAGAGCTCCAGATTCTCAAACTCCGGGGTGGCAACCTCACGGTACCCCCACCTGGATACCGCCCTTCGCATCGTCTCTTCACTATCTCTCCGTGCTTCCAGCTCATCGGGAAAGAAATCACGTGTACCTCTGGGTTTCTGAATCATCACTATCACTCTCGTTATTGTCTCTTCTTCGTCTTCACAGCACCGAGGAACCGTTCCAGCGTCTTTTCACCGGTCCAGATCCTCTCCCGCTCATCTTTCCCCTGCATATAGAGGGCGGCAAGCACAAGACCGATCCCAACAAACGACTGGCCAAACCAGCCCGCGGCAATTCCGGCAGATGCAACTGCTGTCCAGATCACACCACGAAGAGCGGCTCTTCGATAATTTGGAAGTCCGGTCCGTCCATAGATCCGAAGATCACGCAGCCAGAGGAATATGGTGACGGCTGCCCCAAAACAGGTGACATAGAAGAGAATATTCATGCAATGAACTTATTATGCGCCTCGTCCCTTGATAATATTGACCATGCCCACAAATCTACGTCTCCTGGATCTCCTTGATGAAGTGAGATCAGGTGTCTGCTCTCCTGAAGATGCGGCGGATCGGATCAGCGGGCTCCGCCTTGAAGAGGTCGGATCAATTGCCTGTCTTGATCTTGGCCGCTCCATCAGGTGCGGGATCCCTGAGGTGGTACTTGCGGAAGGAAAGGACACACCGCATCTGATTGCAATCATGAAGCGGTATGCAGAGACATCCGGCCGCTGCCTTGCAAGCAGGGCAACGCCTGAGCAGGCAGAGGCGGTGAAGCAGGGGACACCTGATCTCACCTGCGAGTATTTCCCGGATGCCAGGATCATCATCCTCTCAGATGGCAGCCCAAAACCAATAACAAACGGCACCGTTGCTGTCATCACCGCAGGAACATCAGATATTCGTGTTGCTGAGGAAGCACGGATCATCGCAGAAGAGATGGGGTGCAGAACACTAACAGCCTATGATGTCGGTGCAGCTGGTATTCACCGGCTCTTTCCTGCACTCAGCAACCTCAGAGGTGCGGATGCCTTTGTGGTCTGCGCAGGCAGAGAAGGGACACTCCCCGCAGTTGTGGCGGGTCTTGTCGATCGGCCGGTGATTGGAGTTCCTGTGTCGGTCGGCTATGGATATATGGGCAAAGGGGAGGCAGCTCTTGCAAGTATGCTCCAGTCATGTGCAGTCCTCGCAGTTGTCAACATAGATGCAGGCTTCACAGCTGGGGCATTTGCAGCACAGATTGCGTCACGGGAGAGATCGAAATGAGACGGGGCTTTTACATCGGCAGGTTTCAGCCGTACCATAACGGGCACCAGGCGGTGCTTGAGGGGATAGCACAAGAAGTTGACGAGATCATCATCGGTGTAGGGAGTGCCCAGCTCTCCCATGACACCCAGAATCCCTTCACTGCAGGGGAACGGGTGCTGATGATCACCCGCGCGCTCAAAGACCTCGGCTGCCCCGCATATGTGATCCCGATAGAGGACCTGAGGAGAAATGCTCTCTGGGTTGCCCATGTCACCTCGATGACTCCTCCGTTTGATATCTGCTACACCTCAAATCCGCTCGTTATTCAGCTCTTTAAAGAGGCAGAAATTACGATCAAATCTCCGCCGATGTATCTCCGGGAGACTCTCTCGGGTACTGCGATTCGGCAGAAGATACTCAATGGGGAGGACTGGGAGAGCTGTGTTCCCCCGGAGGTTGTAGAGGTCATACATGAGATAGATGGCGAAAACCGCCTTCGAACCATCTCAGAGACCGATTGAATAACAAACTCAAAGAACAAGGTACTATCAATGGCTAATACAAAACCGACCCCTCCGTTTGCAGCGGTAATCAACCAGTACTGGTACCTGACACCGGGTGTCGCCATCCTCGGCGTTCTTCTCACCTATCTTGGAGTCACCTTACCCATCCCCGGATTTGAACTTCCGGGTATATGGGGCTGTATCATCGCATCCCTCCTCCTCTCAGGGATGGCCTTTGCCGACCCAAAACGTGATCTCGTCTCAATGATCACCCCTCTCTATGCGTTCATCTTCTTCGTACTTCCAAGCGACATTCCAAAAGAGCTGCCGCTGATGCTGCTCTATACGGTAACACTCATCATCCTGACTGTACGGCTCCAGTACCGGATCAGAAACGGGTGAAGAGTATCACCAGCAGTCATCCGGCAGAATCTGCCGGAGTATTATTTTTTATCTCTCAGGAGGCTGTTGCACGACTCAATTCTCAGTAGGACGATACTCACGCAAAGGCGCAAAGACGCCAAGAGAGGGTGCTAATACCGATCCGAGAAACCTTGGCGCCTTAGCGTCCTTAAGCGTGATCCAATACCCAAGAGGGGAGGAGGAGTACTCACGCAAAGCCGCCAAGAGAGGGTGCTAACACCAATTCGAGAAAACTTTGCGGCTTGGCGGCTTAGCGTGATCCAATATCCAATGATGGAGAAAAATACTCACGCAAAGCCGCCAAGAGAGGCTGTAACACCAATTAGAGAAAACTTTGCGGCTTGGCGTCCTTAAGCGTGATCCAATACCAAGAGGGGAGGAGGAATACTCACGCTAAGACGCCAAGAGAGGCTGTAACACCAATTCGAGAAAACTTTGCGGCTTGGCGTACTTAAGCGTGATCCAATATCCAATGATGGAGAAAA